>NZ_AMRL01000006.1 GCF_000299935.1 Oceanibaculum indicum P24
GACTGGCAGGTCGAGGCTCAGCTCGACCTGCTCGGGGATGCAGATTTCCTCGCAGACCAGCCAGTCCACGGTGGCGCGGATCGGGAAGCTGCCGCCGACCGGCGCATCCGCCGGGACCGCGATGTCGGTCAGCAGCGTGACCTCGCCCTCATAGCCGTAATTCATCAGCGGCCCGACGGCGATGCGGTCGGGCGCCGGCCAGAGGATGCCGCTGGCACTCGCACCGTCCGGCAGCGTCCAGTCGGCCGTTGTGGCAAGGCCGGAATCGCCCGGATTCTGCCAGTAGGTATGCCAGTGCGGGATGATCTGCTTGTAGATGCCGACGCGGATGGTCTCGCCGGGGCGGACGGCCTCGGCGCCGGCCACCAGCTCGGCGCGGACATGGTCGGTCGAGACCGGCCCGGCAGCATGTGCCGGCAGGCTGCACACAAGAGCCAGCGACAGGAAGGCGCCGATCACGGCAAGGGCCTTTAGTCCTGTTCTGCGCATGCGCCTCTTCCGCTTGTGGACGGCAAACCGGTGCCGGAATCGGGCGGAAATATCCACCGCGTCACTCTGCCAAGCAAAAGTAAGAATTATCCGCGCGCAAACAAGTCGGATTCGTCTGTTTCACGAAGGCTTGATCTTATCACGGGCACTTGATCTTCCGGGCGCCGCCCACCATCGTTGCCGCAATTCTGAAAACAACGATTTCCCCGGAGGAACCCCATGACTTATCGCTGCGCCGTGCTGGACGATTACCAGCAGGTCGCCCTGAAGATGGCCGACTGGTCGGCGCTGAAGGGCCGTGTCGAGGTGACCGTGTTCGACCACTACATGGCGGACGATCCGAATCTTGCCGAGACTTTGGCCCCGTTCGAGATCATCTGCATCATGCGCGAGCGCACGCCGTTCCGGCGCGAGCTGTTCGCGAAGCTGCCGAAGCTGAAGCTGCTGGTGACGACCGGTGCGCGCAACGCCGCCATCGACCTGGCGGCAGCGAAGGAGCATGGCGTCACGGTCTGCGGCACCGAGGGGCATGGCCATCCGACCGCCGAGCTGGCACTGGGCATGATGCTGGCGCTGGCCCGCCACATCCCGTCCGAGAGCCGCCGGCTGGCCGAACAGGGGCTGTGGCAGAGCCGCGTCGGCATTGACCTGAAGGACCGCACGCTGGGCGTGCTGGGCCTTGGCCGGCTGGGCGGCCGGCTGGCCCGCGCGGCGCTGGCGCTGGACATGAAGGTAATCGCCTGGAGCCAGAATCTGACGCCGGAAAAATGCGCGGAACAGGGCGTGGGTTATGTCAGCAGGGAGGAGCTGTTCCGCCAGTCGGACTTCCTGTCGGTGCATGTGGTGCTGAGCGACCGCAGCCGCGGGCTGGTTGGCGCCGATGAACTGGCGCTGATGAAGCCGTCCGCCTTCCTGATCAACACCTCGCGCGGGGAGATCGTCGATCAGGACGCATTGGTCGCGGCGCTGAAGGGCGGCCGGATCGCCGGTGCCGGCGTTGACGTCTATGACAAGGAACCGCTGCCCAAGGGGCATGTCCTGTTCGGCGCGCCGAACCTGCTGATGACCCCGCATCTGGGCTATGTGACGGAGGATAATTACCGCACCTTCTACAGCCAGACGGTGGAGGACATCGCCGCCTGGCTGGGCGGCAAGCCGGTCCGGGCGCTGGGGTGATGAGGGCTTGAACTACCGTCACGCCTACCATGCCGGCAATTTCGCCGATGTGCTGAAGCATCTGGTCCTCGTCCAGGTGCTTCAGCATCTGCGCCGCAAGGACAAGCCGTTCTATGCGCTGGATACTCATGCCGGGCGCGGACTCTACGATCTGCGCGGCGAGGCGGCGGAGAAGACCGGCGAATACCGCGAAGGCATCGGCCGGCTGCTCTCTTTGCCTGAACCGCTGCCGCCTGCCCTTGCCGATTATCTGGCGGCGGTGCGGCCGTACCTGACAGACAGCCACTATCCCGGCTCGCCGCTGCTGGTGCAGTCGATGCTGCGCGAGGGTGACCGGGCGTTGTTCGCCGAACTGCATCCAGAGGAAAACGCGGCGCTGCTGGACGCGCTGGGCCGCGACCGCCGGGTGAAGGTGGAATGCCGCGACGGCTACGAGGCGCTGCGCGCCACCCTGCCGCCGAAGGAGCGGCGCGGGCTGGTGCTGGTCGATCCGCCGTTCGAGGAAAAGGGCGAGATGGAGCGGCTGGGCAAGGCACTGCGCGAGGGGCTGCGGCGCTTCGCCACTGGCCAGTATCTGCTGTGGTATCCGATCAAGGCGCGCGCCGATGTGCGGCTGCTGCACGATCTCGTGCGCTCGCTGGAACCGAAGGAGGCACTGGTCGCCGAGCTGACGATCTGGCCGGAACGCACGGAGCTGCGGCTGAACGGCACCGGCATGGTGATCGTGAACCCGCCCTACGGCCTGAAGGAAGCGCTGGCGGCCTGCCTACCGCTGCTGGCCCGGACACTGGCGCGGGAAGGTCCGGGCGGCTGGCGGCTGGAACCGCTCTCCACACAGACGGAAAAAGCATAAGGCCGGTTTGCCGAAAAAATGCCGCGAACCGAGTGCAACTTGCCGCGCGGTTCGTTAAGGTTTATCGCATGGACTTGCGGGAAGCCATTCCGGCAGGGTTCGACTTGTAGCAATCGTCGCCGGAAGGCGCGCAAGGTCACGGAAAAAGATGAATAAACTGGTTGATGCGGCGCATGTGAAATCGGCCTATCGCCGCTACGCTGCCGTCTATGATCGGCTGTTCGGCGCAGTGTTCGAGCCGGGCCGCAAAGAGGTGGTGGCGGAGGTCAATACCAGGCCCGGCCAGCGCATTCTGGAAGTGGGCGTGGGCACCGGCCTGTCGCTTGGCCATTACCGGCCTGACGCGCATGTTCACGGCATCGACATTTCCGGCGACATGCTGGAGCGCGCCCGCCAGCGTGTCGCGCGGCTGGGCCTTACGCATGTCGAGGCGCTGCTGGAGATGGACGCCCAGTCCATGTCCTATGCCGATAACAGTTTCGACGCCGTGGTCGGCATGTATGTCGCCTCCGTCGTGCCGGACCCGGCGCAGATGCTGGCCGAGATGCGCCGCGTCTGCGTGCCGGGCGGCGATATCCTGATCGTGAACCATTTCTCGTCGGAGAATCCGGCCCTGCGCGCGTTCGAGAAGGCGCTGTCCCCCTTCGCCTCGCAGATCGGTTTCCATCCGGATTTCGACCTGAACGAGCTGCTGTCCCTCGCCGCCATCGAGGTGGTCGAGATCAAGCCGGTGAACCTGTTCGGCTATTGGAAGCTTGTCCGGCTGCGCAACGTGCCGGTGATGGTGACCGCCAGTGAGCGCAGCGAGGTTGGCACCAGCTATGCCAAGCCGGCCTCCTACAAGCTGCGCGAAGGCTCTTCTGCCGCGCGCTAGCGGCGCAAGGCGAGCAAGCAGACCAGGACGAGCTGTGCCGAGGCCAGCAGGAAGGCCACGGCATAGCTGTCGGTCATCTGCACCAGCAGGGCGAACAGGATCGGCCCGCTGACCGAGCCGACAAAGCCGAAGAGATTGACCGCCGACGTGACCTCACCAACGCGGCCGGGCGGTGACAGCCGTGCCGATTCCGCCATGTGCAGGCCGTTCCAGCTGGTACCGGTGAAGCCGGCCAGTGCCACCAGCGCATAGGTGAGGGCGCCGCCGGGAACCGGCTGGTGCAGGGCCAGTGCGGCCAAGGAGGCCGCGGCCAGGAAACCCTGGATGGCGAGCTGCAGCTGGGCATTGCCGATGCGATCGGCAATCCAGCCCAGGGTGATCCGGGCGACCAGATTGGCGCCCTGCATGGTCGCCGCGATCAGCCCGCCCTCGGCCAGGCTGAAGCCGTGCCGCGTCACCAGATAGGTGACCAGGAAGGCGGTCAGGCAGGCCTGCAGGATGGCGAAGGACAGGCCCAGCGCGGTGAACATCGGCAGGCTGGGATGCAGCTTCAGCGTGGCGACCGAATTGCGCATCACCCGCCAGGAGAACAGCGCCGGAAACCAGGCCGTGGGCAGCCGTTCGCCTGGCGGGTCGAGCAGCAGCCGGGCCGGCTGCGCCAGCAGCAGCGCCACGGTCCCGAGCGCCAGCATCAGCAACGTGACGCCGAACAGGCCGTGCAGCCCGACCAGCGGGGCGACGATCAGCCCGGTCAGCATGGCGCCCAGCGGCACGCCCGCCTGCTTCAGGGAGAAGACCAGCACGCGGTTCGCCGCCGGGGCGGTACGCACCAGGATCTCGCTGCTGGCCGGGTTGTTGGTGGCATAGCCGAAGCCCATCACCACGGCCCCGACAACGGCCAGCGGCCACCAGGCGCTGCAGATCGCGGCAAAGCCCAGCACGCCAAGGGCAAGGCCGATCTGCAGCATGCGGACCGGTCCATAATGCGTCAGCATCGGCACGCCGTTGGACAACAGCCAGCAGACTCCCAGCGCGGATAGCGAGGAGAGATAGCCGATGCTCTCGCCCGGCAGGCCGGCAGCCTCGGTCAGCACCGGTCCGATCACCGGTACGGCAAACAGGATGAAGGCGCCGACGGTCTGCACCAGCATCGTCGTCGCCAGGGCACGGGCCCAGAGCGGCACCTCTTTATCCTCCCGTTTTCGGCCAGTCTTTGGTGTGATGGATGATGTGCTGGCAGCTGAAGGGTCGTTCCCAGCAAAGCCTACCGGGGCTGCTTGCGCAACCCGCGTGCCGGGGATGCCTGAGCCGATGTCTGGAACGGCGTTTCTAGGGCTTGCGGAAGCGGCGTCATGCCGCTAATGTCCGCCGCCTTGGCGCCGGTGTAGCTCAGCGGTAGAGCATCCGCTTCGTAAGCGGGTGGCCGGGGGTTCAAATCCCTCCACCGGCACCATTCTTCTTCCCCATTTTGTCGATTGATAACCGCCTCGGGTTTCCCGGGCGCGGTGTCATGTTACGTGAAGATTTTGTCGGAATTGGTTTGATTTCGTTAGATTTATTACTCTTTTCAGGGCCTTAACCAATTTTAGTGCTTGTGAAATGGCGGGAATGGACAAAAATAAAGACTGAATTTTAGAAAATTCTACTCTTTTGCCGTCGCGCCAGAACAGACGCGGCGGGCCTGGGGGGCAGAGGCCGGGATGCCGAATGACATATCGGGGGGGCGAAATGCCCAAGAGGCGGTAACAGCCGCCGGTGACCGCGCCACGCATTTCATCTTTACGCACAAGGTGTTTGCGTCGCTGGATGGCTATTTTGGCCTGTCGCATGAACAGCGCGAGCCGGTTTTCTTCGTCTCCTTCGGCGAGGTGAACGCGGCGCTGCCCTTCACCACCCTGTGCCGGGAATTCGCCATCGATCCGGAATCCGACGATGGAAAGCTGCTGGAGGTGGTGGCCCAGGGCCTGCGCTATGTGAAGGAAATCCGCCCCGGAGACTCGATCCCGCGCGAACTGCTGGATGGCAGCGCGTCCTGGACCGTGGAGGAGGTGCACCGCCGGCGCTCGACGCAGCGCATCCGCATCCAGGTCGCCAGCTATGGCGATGGCGAGGAAATGCTGGTCTTTGATCTGGCGGAGATGGCGCGGCTGACAGGGGCAGCGGATTTCGAGTCCCGATATCTCAATGGCTGCCGCAAGCTGGCCCAGAAACTGGGGCTGAAGCGCGGCGGTGACGAGAAGACCGTGATCCGGCGCATTGATGCCCTGGCCCGCGAGATCACCTATATCGAGGCGCTGCGCGACCGCTTCAACAAGATTCGCTCGGTACAGCGCGGGTTGACGGAGCTGCGGCGTGCCTACAGCCGCGACCCGGTCATCCGCCCGGATATCGACCGGGCGCTCGCCCTGATCCGCGCACCGATGGACGATTTCGAGGGGGTCTTCACCAATCTCTACGCGCAGGTCAGCGAAATCCTGCTGGTGCTGATGGCCTATGGCCCCTACGTCGCCTTCATCCGCGATTCCCGCGATGAGCTGCACAATGGCATGATGCGCTGGGACGGGCTGGTGACGGAGTGGGAGAATCTGATCGTGCAGGCCAGCCAGTCGAACGAGACTCTGGTGAAGTCGGCCTATCGCTTCCTGGCCACCAACTATCCGCAGGCCGGCGACTGGACGCTGGTTGGCAAGCTGGAGGCGCAGAAGGAACTGCGCTTCGGCAACGCCGCGCTGGCCAGCTGACCCCGATTAGACCCCGAAGAAGAACAGCAGCACGACACCCCCCACCAGCGCGCCGAGGGCTGGCAGCGGGCGGCGGCCCATATCGATGGCGACGAAGCTCAGCAGCCAGATGCCCAGCCCCACCTTCGCCATAGCCAGGAAGGCCAGCACCGGGCTTTCCAGCACCAACAGCAGCGACGGGTTGGCGATGAAGCCCAGCGGCACCAGGAACAGCCCGACGCCCAGCCGCAGCGCGTTGCCGGCGACCGGCAGCCACGGTGTGTTGGCAATGCCGGCGGCGATGAACACATTGCCGCAGACCGGCGGTGTGATGGTGCACAGAAGCGCGTACCAGAACACGAACATGTGGGCGTAGAGTTCCGGCAGGCCCAGCTGCACCAGCGCCGGCCCGGCGACGGCGATGCAGATGACGTAAGCTGCCGTCGTCGGCAGCTCCATCCCCAGCACAAGGCTGGCCAGCGCGGTCAGCAGCAGCGCCGGCCACAGCTCCCCGCCCGACAGCGAGAGGATGACGGAGGTGATCTTCACCCCCAGCCCGGTCATGTGGAACACACCGACGATCAGGCTGGCGCAGATCAGGATCGCGGCGATGCTGGCGATCTGCTCGGCGGCGCCCTTCGTGCCCTCGGCGACGCGGGAAACCCAGCGGCTTGCCGAGGCGCAGCCTTCCGAATCGATCAGCAGCAGCACCACGGTCAGGGCGGTCGCCATTGCTGCCGCATAGGGCGCGGTATAGCGGGTGAACAGCAGCAGTACGACCAGCAGGCCGAAGGGCAGCAGGAAGAAGGGCACGGTGCGTGCCACCTTGCCCCAGCCCGGCAGATCCTCGCCGCGCATGCCGGTCAGCCCGTGCCGGATGGCATAGAAATGCACGCCCGCCCAGGCCGCCAGGAAGAACAGGAAGGCCGGCAGGCTGGCCAGGATCATCAGGTCCGTGTAGGGCGTGCGCAGCAGCTCCGCCATCACGAACACGCCGGCCCCCATCAGCGGCGGCATGATCTGCCCGCCGGTGGAGGCGACGGCCTCGACCGCGGCGGCGAAGCTGGGCGGGTAACCCAGCTTCTTCATCGCCGGAATGGTGACTGTACCAGTGGAGGCGGTGTTGGCCGAGGCCGAGCCGGAGATCGTGCCGTACAGCGCCGAGGCGACGATGGAGACCTTCGCAGCGCCCGCGCGCATGCGCCCGGCAAACTGGGTGGCGAAGGACATGAAGCCGGTGCCCGCCTCGCCGGCCGAGATGAAGCAGCCCAGGATGATGAAGGGGGCGATGATCTCTGCCGAGATGCCGGTCAGGTCGCCCCACAGCCCGCCCTCGGCGATGACCAGAGTGCCGAGGAAATAGTCCAGCGGAATGCCGTCATGGCCGAAGGTGCCGGGGATGTACTTGCCCAGCAGCCCGTAAGCCAGCACGAGGACGGCGATGGCCGGCAGCACCGCCTTGATGGTGCGGCGCGCCATCTCCAGCGCCAGCAGGATCAGCACGATGGCGACACCATGCTGCAACCAGCCGCTGAGAGCGCCGTACTGGTCGGCCAGGGGCTCACGGTTGGCGACAATATAGAGGCCGGCGGCAAGGCCGATGGCGCCGGTCGCGTAGGCGATACCCCGGCCGACCGGTCCGCCCTGCACGCCGAAGAAGAAGATGAACGGAATCGCCAGCATCAGATGCAGCGGCCGCGTCACCAGATTCGGCATCAGGCCGGAAAAGATGAGGTAGAGGTGAAAGCCGACGGACAGGGCCGCCACGGCAAGCACCATGCCGTCCTTCCAGGAAATACGCATCGTCGCTGCTGGTCTTTGTCTGGATATGAAAAAGAAACACCCCGCCCGGCCGGTCATGCCCGCGGGTCATGCCGGGGGGCGGGGTGCGGGATAGCGGTGATTACATCAGGCTGGCGTCGAGTTTCACGCCGGCTTCCTTGTAAAATTTCAGCGCGCCGGGATGCAACTTGGTGCCCAGCTGGTTCACCATCTCCGGGCTGACGCCGGCCCACCAGGGGTTTTCCTTGGCCAGCGCGTCGCGCTGCTGCCAGAAATTCTTGGTGATGAAATAGGCCGTTTCGTCATCCATGTCGGTGGTGGCGAAGGCGCCGACCGGCACGCCGACCGTGTTCACCGGCTTGTCCTGGCCCTTGTAGGTGCCAGCCGCGATGGTCAGCGGGCCGGACATCGGGTCGGCCTTCAGGATCGACTCGCGCTGGGCATCGGTGAAGGACAGAACGGTCAGCGGGTTGGTGGTCGCCAGCTCGACCAGCTGCGGCGTCGGGTGCGAAGAGCAGGTGGCGAAGCCGGCCACCTTGTCGTTGCGCATCGCGTTGGAGGCGGCGCTCAGCTCGACATCCACCGCCTCGACCTTGCCCTCCAGGCCCAGCAACTCGAAGATGCGGCGGGTGCGGCCCTCGCAGAAGGTGCCCTTGCCGCCGGCGATGAACTTCTTGCCTTCCAGCTGCATCACGTCGGTGATGCCACTGTCCTGCTGGACGGCGAAATGGATGGTCACGAACGGCATGACGAACAGGGTGCGCACGCGGTCATAGCCGGTCTCGCCCTCGAACGGCTTCTTGCCGTCGCGCGCGCTGGCCAGCAGGCTGGGCGGGGTGGTGAACAGGAAATTGCCCGGGCGGCGGGCGGATTCCTTCACATTCTGCACCGATCCCTGGCTTTCCTCGACGGTCGCCTGGATCTTGCCGCCGCTCTGCGCCTTCATCATCTCGCCGAGCTGCACCATCATCACATAGTAGGATGTGCCCGCCTTGGCGGATTTCAGGGTCACGCGGGTCTGCGCGGCGGCGTCGGACGACAGGGCGCCGGCGCCAAGGGCAAGACCAAGCGACAGGGCCATCGCAGCGGCAGTCTTCTTCAGCATGGGTTTCCTCCACTCCTGCTTCCGCCGGCTTTCCGCAGGCGGGAAAGCGCCTTTATGCCTCATCGCCTGTTTGCCCGCCATATCCATCGTGACGGCCTGGGGTGAAGGCCTGTTGGTGGGCACCATTGCCAAGCCGCCGCGCTGCGGGCATCAATGATGCCCCTCTTAATTAGGGATGGTCTGCAAGCAAGGGAGAAGGCCGATGCGCTTCATCGGACGGTGGCTTGGTCAGTCGCTGACACTGGCGGCCGGGATTCTGGCGCTTGCACTCGCCGCGCAGGCGCCGGGTTTTGCCGAGCATTACATGGCGGCGCTGGAGCAGCGCGCGCAGGAACAGCGCGCCGATATTGCCGGGCGCATCGATGTCGCGCGCCGCTTCTACAGCCTGCCGGAAACCGCCGATGCCCGTGCCGTGCTGCTGCACCTGACCGAGCGCGAGCCCGCCAATGCCGAGGGCATCCGCCGCAGCGCGCAGCGGCTGGCGGCGCTGGAAGGGGCGCATCGCCGTCTCGTTGAGGCGTCGCCACTGCTGCGGCCGTTGCTGACCCTGCCGGCGGTGGCCGGCGGCAACGCTGTCATCGCCGATGTCGCGGACAGCGCGCTGGCGGGCTACACGCCCCGCCTGCCACTGTCCCTGCCTGCGCTGGCCTATGGCCTGGCCGGCCTGTTCCTGGGCGTGCTACTGGCGGAAGCGCTCGTCAGCCTCGCACGGATGCCGTTCCGGCGTGCCACCCCAGCGCCCCGGCCCTGGTAGCCTGTCGCGATGTCCACGCGGTGCTAGGCAGTCTCCCGCCCGTCCGATAAAGTGACCGCAATAAAGTTCAAGAATGGGGAAAGGTGGGGCGATGCGGTACACACCCGGTCCGTGGCGCATGAAGTCGAACGGCGAACTCTGGTCCTATCCGCGCGGCGGCGCACCGGGACAGGTCGGCCAGATGTACTGGAGCGGCAAGCATGAAGACCGTGCCGGCAATGCCCGGCTGATTTCCTTTGCCGCCGATCTGTCCGAGGATTTGCAGGAACTCTATCGCCTTGTCTCGCAGCCTTCGGTGGTGGCGGCGATCAAGGCCGACCAGAAAATCTACGGCAAGGCGCGTCTGATCATCGAGAACAGCCGGCAGACGCTGGAACAGGCCACCGGCGAGAAGCTGCCTGAATGGCCGCATATCGACCCCACGAAGAGCCTGGCTTCCTGACACGAAACTCGTCGGACGATCGCATGGCGGAGCAGGAAATGCGCCTCGAACGCTATATGGAAATTGTCGCCGGCAGCCAGCCAGAAGATTGGCTGATGATTGAGCGGCCGACCCTGCGGCACCGGTTCACGCCGATGCTGGACGATAAGGAGCAGCTGATCCGGCAGATCATTGATGAGCCGATGGTCGGATTCAGCTATCGCCCGGACGTGCGGCTGACCCTTTTGTTCGGCCTGGTCGAGATGGCGCAGTACCCGCTGCCGGCAGGCATGCCCTATGCCGAGGAAAACGCCAGGACGGTGCTGCTGCACTGCCTGTATGAAGGGCAGCTGATCCACACCGAGACACTGCTGAAGGTTGACCGGCAGCGCTGCATCCTGCCGATGCCGGTGGCCTGGGGTGAGCCGCCGCAGGCCATCCCGCGCCGGCAGCACGATCTGGCCCGGCTGGTGCACCAGCTTGCCGGCCCCTTCACCGATTTCGAGCAGTATTTCAAGAATTCCGGAATGGCCGTCGTGGAGCGACCCTGGCCCTGAACTGTTCCGTTATTCCCCGGCGGCGCGCAGCGGCTCTGGCGCGTCCACCGCGAAGTCGCGGTCATGGGTCAGCGACGGCACCATGCGGCGGGCCTCGGCGATCAGCGCCGTATCGATCTCGGCGGTGACAAAGCCCGGCTCCGTCCCGGCATCGGCCAGCACCTCGCCCCAGGGGGCGACCACCAGCGAATGGCCATAGGTCTTGCGCCCTTCGGCATGCTCGCCGGTCTGGGCGGGGGCAAAGACAAAACAGCCGGTCTCGATGGCGCGGGCGCGCTGCAGCACATGCCAGTGCGCCTCGCCGGTGACTTTGGTGAAGGCGGCGGGGATGGTGATGAAGTCTGCCGCGGCCTTGGCCAATGCCCGATAGAGATAGGCAAAGCGCAGATCGTAGCAGATCGTCATGCCCAGCCGACCCCAGGGCAGGTCGGTGACGACCGCCTTCTCGCCCGGCCGGTAGGTTGCTGATTCGCGGTAGGTCTGGCCGTCCTTCACATTCACGTCGAACATGTGAATCTTGTCGTAGCGCGCCTGGATACCGCCCTTCGGATCGATCAGGATCGACCGGTTGGCCAGCATGGTGTCGCTGAGCTTCACCGACAGCGACCCGGCCAGGAACCACACGCCCAGCTCGCGCGCCAGATCGCGCCAGGCCGCCAGCGCAGGGTGCGTTTCCTCAGCTTGAGCCTTCGCCAGCGACTGCTCGCGCTTCGGCTCGAACATGGCGGCGATTTCCGGGGTCAGGATGAACTCCGCACCGTCCTTCTTCGCCGCGCGGGCCTGCGCGTTCACGAAGTCGATGTTCGGCTGGAACTCGCGCTCGGAATTGGTCTGGATCAGCGCGACCTTGAACTTGGCAGTCATGACGGTCTCCTTGGCTTATGCCCTCAGGCGGCGCCTTGCAGCATCGGGTCCAGCTTGCCGGCGCGGTCGAGATCGTGCAGATCGTCGCAGCCGCCGACATGGGTGTCGTCGATGAAAATCTGCGGGACGGAGTTTCGGCCGCCCGCCTTTTCGCGCATCTCCGCCCGCTTGCCGCTGTTGAAGGTGACGTCGATCTCCTCGAAATCGGCGCCCTTCTGCTTCAGCAATTGCTTGGCGGCGTGACAGTAGGGGCACATCAGCGTGCTGTAGATAACGATCTTGGCCATGTCGGTCCTCTTTGCGGGCAGCGGCAGCATAGCGCCGCACCCTCTGGCTTGGCAGGAATTTCTATAACAGATGGGCCTTAATTTTCCGCCGTGAAGACCCGGGCCAGCGCCAGCACCGCAACCTGTGTGGCGCCGGCGGCCAGCAACGCGCGGGCGCAGGCTTCCACCGTCGCCCCGGTTGTCACGACATCGTCGATCAGCAGGACGCGCTGCCCGGCCAGCTGGGCGCGCTGCAACTCGGTCACGGCAATTGCGCCGGCCAGGTTGGTCAGACGCTGGCGCCGGCGCAGCCCGCCCTGGCTGCGGGTGCGGCGGCGGCGTATCAGCACATCGGTGGCGACCGGGATGCCCCGCCTCTGTCCGAGCGCCAGCGCCAGCAGGGCGGCCTGATTGTAGCGCCTGCCCAGAAGCCGCCAGCGATGCAGCGGCACCGGCACGATCAGGTCGGCATCGTCCAGCAGTTCCGCCCCGGCACGCTCAAGCCAGCCGGCCAGCGCCGGCGTCATGTGCAGCTGGTCGCCATGCTTGTAGCCCAGAATGAGGCGCCGGCTGATAGCACTGTAACGGGTCGCGGCGCGCATCCGCCGGTAGGGCGGCGGGCTGGCGATACAGGCAGCGCACAGGCTGCCTTCCGGCATTTCGAAGCTGAAGGGCAGACCGCAACAGGCGCAGTGCGGCGGTCCCAGAAAATCAACCTGCTTCCAGCAATCGGCGCACAGCGCGCCATGGCGGTCCACCGGCACGCGGCAGGACAGGCAGAGCGGCGGGAGCAGCGCATCGAGAATGCCCGAGGCCAGGCGCGGGATACGCCCTGTCCCGCTGAATATGCTGTGAAGACCTCCCGCCCGCATGCCCGTCTCTCGTCGCTGCACTGCCTAGCTTGCGCCATGATCCCGTGTTACATCCTACAACCGTTGGCACCGCATGCCCGAAGCGAAAAGGACGGATATGATTTCTCCCCAGGTCGCGCTGATCTACGTCATGGTCCTGGTGTCCGCCAGCGACAGCGACATGACCGACGCCGAATTCAAGACCATCGGCGATATCGTCACCCACCTGCCCGTGTTCAGCGAGTTCGAGGTGGACAACCTGCCCTCCATCGCCAGCAGCTGCGCCGACATGCTGCAGGCGGAGAACGGCCTCGACGCCGCGATGGACCTGATCCATAAGTCGCTGCCGGAGAAGCTGCGCGAGACCGCCTATGCGGTTGCCTGCGACGTCGCCGCCAGCGATGGCAAGGCGAGCCAGGAAGAGCTGCGGCTGCTGGAAATGCTGCGCCACAAGCTGCATGTGGACCGGCTGGTCGCCGCCGCCATCGAGCGCGGCGCCCGCGCGCGCTATATGCCGGTCTAGTAGGTCCGGTTCAGCTTCAGATAGCGATAGCGGTTGCCGGTTCGGACCTCGACCGGCCGGGCCGTCAGCCCGTCCAGGACCTGTATCGTGGCGATGCTGCCAGGCTCGCCGGCCCGCCATAGCGCCCGGTAGAAATCGGCCAGTGTCGCGGTCGGCGTGCCGCCGATACCCAGAACCAGATCGTTGCGCTTCAGCCCGGCCAGATCGGCGGGGCTGTCAGGCGATACGCGGCGCACGAACAGCCGGCCGCGCTCCTCGTCGAGCTGCAGGCCGAGCCAGGGGCGCGGCGGCTGCGGCGAGCGGCCGGTTTCCATCAGCGGCTCAAGGATTGGCAGTAGCGCTTCGACCGGGATGAACATGTTTCCCGGCACGCCCAGCCCCGGCACCGCATCGCCGACGATCAGTGAGCCAACGCCGACCAGCCTGCCACCCTGGTCGATCAGGGCAGCCCCGGCGAAATTCTCATAGGGCGGGCTGGTGAAGATCGCGTTTTCCAGCAGATATTCCCAGTAACCGGCGAAGGTGCGGCGAGAGGTGACGAGGGCCGGTTGCGCCGCTGCCGATCCGCCATGGCCGGCAATCAGCACCCGGTCGCGTTCCTTCAGCTGGCTGGAATCGCCCAGCTCCAGCGCCGGGACGCCCAGATCGCGCATCGGCCGTACCAGGCCAAAGCCGGTTTCGTGATCATAGGCCATGATCTCGCCGGGCACCTGCCTTCCATCGGCGGTGCGCAGCGTCACCGCATCGGCTTCAAGAATGACATAGCCGACGGTCAGCACGGCGCGTCCCTCGGTGATCACCATACCGCTGCCGGTGCGTGCGCTGCCGAGCGACTCGGCCGTCCTGGCGTCGCCGGGGATACGGGCCTGAACCTCGACGATGGAAGACAGCAGGTCGGCAGCCTGCACCTTGCCGGCAAAAAGCAGCAGCAGGCACAGAAACGGGAACAAACGCCTCATCATGCACCTCCATCGGGAGAACGTGCCATACAGGCCGCAAGACCGGCACCACATCATTCATCTAGGGCGATTCTTGCACGGGGAAATCGTGCTATCGTTATGTCCTGAATTTTGAGCCACGCGGGGATGCGAGGGGACGGAAGGGGCATGAGCCGGGAACATCTGAAGAAGAAGGCGCGGGAAGCGCTGAAGGAGGCGGGCGGCAATACCAGCCTCGCCGCCAGGCTGCTGCATGGCTGGGCGATGGAGGACGAGACATTGCTGCTGGCGATGGTGCGACCGATGCTGCCGAGCCTGTCGCTGCTGGCAGTGCAGCGCGCGGCCGGCACGGATGAGAGCTATCGCACCGGGCGCAAGCGGCGGGCGCAGCCGATCACCGAAAAGGCGGCACTGGAAGCGGTAGCCGAAGCGCTGAGCGGAAAGCGCGCACCGGCCATGAGTTCCACCCGCACGCCCCTGACCGCGCCATCGGAAGCCAGCACGCGCCATCGCAGCGCCGTGCAGTTCCTGGCATCGGCCTACAAGCCCAAAAGCTGAAAATCTGAAGATTACTTGACCGGTACTGCCGGTCCGCAATGCCGGACGCGGCTACTTCTTGGGGCGCGGCCGGCAGTCGTCGGGCCGTGCGTTCACGACATTGTGATAGAGCTTCTTCACATATTCCGGGTCGGCGCCAATCGTCCGGGCGCTTCCCGTCGTGTTGCGCTCCGCGGTTTCGGCAACGCCGGCCGACACCATGAAGGGCGTCGCCTCGTCCGGCATGATGTGATAGCCGGTCCGTTCCAGGTCGGTGATGATCTCGACCGCCGTCTTGGCAAAGCGGCGATAGGAAGAATCAACCATGTCCTTCCGGCCGGTGGGGGCGGAAGCGCGGGCCAGCGCCATCGAGATGATGTTGACCAGCAGGTCGGTGTCGCGGCTCTGGATCCAGGCATTCGCCATCGCGCCCATGACGGCGTTGATATAGAGCGCGGCGCCGCGCTGGCCCATCAGCTTGTTGGCGCCCGGCTGCTGGTCGGCCTGCGCGATCATCTGGTCGGTCAACTCGCGCGGCGTAACCATGAACCCGGCAATTTCCAGCGACCGGACCAGGTCGTTCGCATCCTCGGCGTAGCGGTCCCATTCCTGTTCGACCAGGAAGGACCCCAGCATGTCGTTGCCGGCGCCCTGGACGCGATTCAGGAACCGCGCGAACTCCTTCGCGAAGTACTGAACGATCTTGGGGTCGGACGGCTGACTCTGGATGCGCATACTCTGATTCCCTTCTTCGGCACCCTCATGCAATAGAGATGATGCCGAATCAACCAAATATGAAGTCTATTGTGACGATTCTGACGATTGGTCGGCGTGCCTGTCCGGCACCCTATGCTTTGGATCGGCATGCGCGCAAGCCGATCACCCGCAAAGTCCAGGCCATTTTGGCCCGTTCGCCATGCGGCTTAATGTATAACGAGAATAGGAACTTAAAAACAAAAAGTCATCGGGAAACGCTGAAAAGGGCAGGGCTACTGTACTAAATGAAGAGCCGTTACGAATTGATGCGATAATAAAAATCAGTTTCGAATAGGCGCATTATCAGTCGTGGAAGGTGCCAGTTTTCGCCACTCCCGGTCTGTAAAAAAGCGAAGGTCGGCGCGCATTATTTCATGCTGATGGAGCCGGCGTATCGCCGCTGAGTTCAATTCGGCCGGCGTGCCGGCATGTGCCGGAGGTCAGTACGCTGAAAATCAGGCCGGCCGGCGGGGCGGCATTCCAGACGTGGGAGGTTTCGGCGCGGCCTTCAGCGGGGTCTGCGGACCGACCGACTTGAAGGAGGTCGTCTGGTTGCTGGCTGGCGGCACGGATGGCGCAGCGGTTGGCCGGGCGGTCGCCGATTCCCGGGGCCGGATGCCGTTCGGCAGGCGCGGGAAGATGATCGTCTTCTCGCGGTCGGCCAGTTCGCGCCAGTCGCGGTGGCTGGCGCGGGCAACCCGCTGGAAGTGCCAGGCGCGTTCCTCCGCGGCATCGCCAATCTGCTGGCGCTGCCATCCGGGCAGGGCGTTGAAGGCGGCCTTGGCGGTGAACAGGTCGACGGTGCGCCCGCTTTCATAGGCGCGGCGGACTTCGCGGGTGACGATGTTCGACATGCCCAGCGTCACGCTGACGGTCTCTGCCAGTATGCCCAGGGCCTGACGATCCTGGCCGCTTCTGGCCTGGCTGTCTTTGGCCTGACTGCTTCCGGTCTGGCTGTTATCGGATGTCATCGTCTCTCCTGCGCCGTCCTGCTGGGACATGCCGTAAAATAGCGCGCCGTGAAGAAACGAATAGCGGTCACGGCTGCCGCTTCTGTTTGCCGGCCATTGTCGATTTGAATCGCGGCGCGTGCAAGCGCTTCCTCCGGCTGGTCCCCTCCGGCGTCGGCGCGCCGGTTCACCAGTTCTTGGCGACGGCGAGGCGGAAGGCCTCCAGCAACTCCTGCTCAACCTTGCCGCCGCTGCCCTGGATACGCTCCGCCAGCACGACGTACAGCGCATCGATATGGCAGCGGATGATCGCCATCTGCTTCGGATTGGCGTCGCCCATGCGCCCGGCCACGGCATGCAGCGAGCGGGCGATTTCGGTCAGCAGCGGATAGTCGAAGGTACCGCCCAGCCCCTTGATGTCGAAGGCGTGCCGCCGGATTTCGACCATCAGGGCCTCCCATCGCGCGGGGTCTGTCTCGGCGCTGGCCAGCGCTTCCCGCAAGGAACGCAAGGCGGCGGCGACGCTGGCGATGAATTTGTCGCTCGACTGGTGGACGGCCTTCTCGATCTTCTTCAGCTCGTCGGGCTGCGGATTGATCGAGAACCCTTTCTTGCTGTTCACCGCGCGGCGGCGGAGATCCATCGAGGGCGGAATGATCTGGGCCTTCGCCATATCGTCGGGACCTTGTGTGCTGGTCTGGGGGATGAATTGCGGTAGCTAGTCGGCGCGCCGGTTCCGGCCGCCATGCGGCACCTGCCGGCGCCGGCGGTCCGGCCCGAAATAGGTGCCGGCATTCACGAAGGAGCGCGGCCGCGCGATCACCGACACCAGCCGGCGATACAGCGAATCCACGGTAAACGGCTTGGCGAGGAATTCGGTGACGCCCCGGTCGCGGGCCTCGATCACATATTCCGGCTCAGAATTTGCGGTCAGCATGATGATCGGCAGCATGCGGTTCGGCGAATGCATGGTATTGCGTACCGTGTCGATCAGTTCGATGCCGGACAGCGGCTCCACGATCCATTCGGTGATCATCACATCCACCTCGCCGGCCTTGATGACGGCCAGCGCCTTGTTGCTGTCGGTAACCTTGCGGATGGCGATGGCGCCCAGCATCCGCAATATGTCGTACAGCAATTCTGTGGACAGCGGGTTCGGGTCCACGATCAGGAACCGGATCTGGCTGAAATCAATCTTTTCCGACAAACCGACACCACATTCTGCAACGTTTTCCGAAGGCCACGCTTCGCGGGCCGGCCGTTAGATAAACAAAGAATGATAAATTTTTAATTAAAAGTGCAAGCGGGCAATTTTACCAGCACCAGATGAAAGATATGCCAGCGCTTGGATTTGCCCAGCGCAGTGGTGCCGTCTTCGACGGTCTCATCCAGCTTTTCGACCTGGAATCCGGCGCACAGTCTCTCGATGGCGGCGCGGTCATGGATGGTGATGCCGCGTCCGGCCCAATCGTCCTGCGGGCCATAGAGCTGCCCGGCGAACCGTCCGCCGGGACGAATTGCCGCAGTGAGCCGCCCCCAGAGGGCGGGGAAATCCTCCGGCGAACACAGGGGCAGGGAGAAGCTGGCATTCACCAGATCACAGGCCGGCGGCTGGAAATCCTCGAACTGTTCGACGCGCGCTTCCAGCAGCGCGCTTTTGGGCAGGTCGGGCCTGGCCAGCAGCCGGTCGATGGCTTCCGGCGTCGCATCGATCGCCAGCACCTTCCAGCCGCGGCGTAGAAGCTCCACCGTGTCGCGCCCGTCGCCGCAGCCGAGATCGAGCGCGAAAGGCGGCGGGACGTTCGGGGAAGGAACGCCCTCCGCTGCAAAGCGGTCGAGGGCGTGCAGCAAGGTCGGGCGGGGCGGCTTGGCGGCCACCGCATCGTAGTAGCGGCCCCAGCGCTCCCCGTCCGACATGCCTGCTCCGTTACTCCAGGGTTTCGAACAGCCGCAGCATCAGCTTGGCGCGCGGCTCGAAGGAGGAATAATAGGCCTGCTCATAATCCGTGTGCGCGCCGCGCCCGTCGACGCCCAGCCCGTCCAGCGTCGGCACGCCGACGGCGGCGGTGAAATTGCCGTCGCTGCCACCGCCGGTGATCTTCACATCCTCGAGCTCGAAGCCGATCTCGGCGGCCAGCGCCTTGGCGTGGTCGAACAGCTTCGTGATGCCCTCATCCTTCACATAGGGCGGGCGGTTGATGCCGCCGGTGATGGTCACCTTCACATCGGGGTCGAAAGCGGTGAAGCCGAGAATCTTCTTCGTCATCTCCTCGGCCAGCTCCGGCGTCGGCACGCGCATGTCCACCTCGGCGGTGCAGAATTGCGGCACCACATTCACGCCGGTGCCGCCGTTGACCAGTCCGACATTGCAGGTCACGCCGGTCTCGTAATTGGTCAGCTCCTCGAAGCGGATGATCTGCTTCGCCATCTCGCGGATGGCGCTGCGGCCGTCCTGGTGCTGCGCGCCGGCATGGGCGGGGCGGCCCTCGCATTTCACGTCGAAATGCAGCACGCCCTTGCGCGAGGTGACGATCTTGCCGCCATCGCGGGCCGGTTCGGTGACCAGCACATATTTGTTCTTTAGCGCCATCTGCTCGATCATCTTCTGCGAGGTCGGGCTGCCGACCTCCTCTTCCGGGACGAACATGAAGGTGATCGGCAGCTTGGTCTGCTTGCCGCTGCGCACCAGGTGGCGATAGGCGTAATAGGCGAGATAGGCACCGCCCTTCATGTCGTAGATGCCGGGGCCGAACACCTTGTCGCCGTCCTGCTTGAAGGGCAGCACATCCTTGATGAAGCCCATCGGATGCACGGTGTCGATATGGCTCAGCACCAGGATGCCGGGGCCATCGCCGCCCCATGGCGTGCGGGCGGTCAGGATATCGGCCCAGCCATCGCGGCCCGGCGTGCGCTCGATGGTGGCGCCGATGGCGCGCATGTCGGCCTCGACCTGGTCGGCCATGCGGTTCACCGCGGCGGCATCGTGCGACGGGCTTTCGATTTCGACCCAGCGGCGGATGCCTTCCAGGATTTCCTCGGCATCGATCCGGGGCTGGTTGGAGGCGAGATCGTTCATGGCGTTTTCCCTTGGATTCGGATGGGGCTTCGGATGATTCCAAAAGCATTAGCGCGAGGATTTGTCATCGCCAATGACAAAACGCCCCGCCGGCTGGTGGTAAAGCCCTATTGCGCAGCTGCCGGCTTCGGCGCTACCTAGGCTTTTTGCTCGACATGCTGGAGGAGGCCATGCGCCGCACCACCCGGTTTCGCCGCCTGATCGAGGCGCCGGAATTGCTGCTTTTGCCCGGTGTCCATGACGCGCTGGGCGCGCGCATCGCGGAGAAGCTGGGATTCGAGGCGATCACCAGCGGCGGCTATAGTGCTACCGCAACGCTGCTCGGCCGCCCGGACACTTCGCAGCTGACCGCGACCGAGATGGCGGATTACTACGCCCGCCTCTGCGATTCGACCGATCTGCCGGTCTTCGCCGATGCCGATACCGGCTATGGCAATGTCACCAATACCGGCCGCACGGTGAAGGCCTATGAGCGTGCCGGTGTCGCCGGCCTGTTCATCGAGGATCAGGTGTTCCCGAAGCGCTGCGGCCACATGGCCGGCAAGGATGTAGTGCCGCTGGAGGAATTCCTCGGCAAGCTGAAGGCGGCGCTGGATGCGCGCACCGACCCGGACCTCGTCATCATGGCGCGCACCGACGCGCTCGCCGTCCATGGCATCGACGAGGCCATCGAGCGTGCCCAGGCAGCGCGTGAGGCCGGCGCCGACCTGCTGTTCGTCGAGGCGCCGGAGAACCAGGACCAGATGCGCCGTATCTGCGCGGAGATCGACGGGCCGTGCCTCGCCAACAATCTGGATGGCGGGCTGTCGCCGGTGCTGGAGGCCGGGCTGCTGCAGGAAATTGGCTATGCCACGGTCGCCTTCCCGACGGCGGCGACCTATGCGGTGGCCCATGCGCTGGAGACGGTGCTGGGCGAAATCCGCAAGACCAGTGTGGCGACCGCGCTGTATGACCGGATGTACAGCTTCGAGACTTTCAACGAACTGGTTGGCCTCGGCGATCTGCGCCGCAGGGAGGCCGGCTATCAGGATTCCGCCCGCGACCTGCTGGCCCGGCGCAAGGCCGCCGGCGGCAAGAACCGGGCGGCGGAATAAGCGTCACGACAACAAAGGAGGGACTCCCATCATGAAGATTACCCGTTACGCGGCGCTGGCCCTGCTGGCCGGCGGCATCGCCCTGGCCGGCCCCTTGGCTAGCCCGGTTCAGGCGCAGGAGAAGATGCGCGTCAGCCATCAGCTTCCGCCGGCACACCATATCGCCAAGCTGGTCGAGAACTGGGCGGCCGATATCGAGAAGCGCTCGGGCGGCAAGATCGATGTCGAGGTGCTGGGCTCGGCCCAGGCCTTCAAGCCGGACCAGAACCATCCGGCGGTCGCGCGCGGCCAGGTCGAGGCGGCGATGGCGGTGAACTTCCAGTGGGGCAACACGATCCCGGAAATGAACGTCGTGACCATCCCCTACTTCATGACCGACCTTGAGCGCATCAAGAAGTTCCCCGGCTCCGAGGCAGCGAAGCTGCTGGAAGGCAAGCTGATGGAGAAGGGCGTGCGCAATGTCGCCTGGCTCTACACCACGCGGCAGTCGATCTTCACCTCCTCAGGCAAGCCGCTGGTGAAGCTGGACGATTTCAAGGGGGTGAAGATCCGCGGCCTGAACAAGCTGGTCGATGCCGGCCTGGTGGCGGCGGGTGCGGCGCCCGCCTCGATGCCGGGTTCCGAGGTCTATCAGGCGCTGCAGACCAAGGTGATCGACGCCGGCCTGACCGACGTGTCGGCGGCCTATAGCCGGAAATATTTCGAGGTGCAGGAATTCGGCACGGTGGCGCCGTTCTTCACCGTCTATTTCCATATCTATGTGAACCCGAAATGGTTCGACGGCCTGTCGCCTGACCTGCAGAAGGCGGTGCTGGAAGCCTCGGCCCAGGCGGAGCAGGATTCCATCGGCGTGACCGAGAAGACCGCAGAGGATTCTATCGCCGCGCTGAAGGAAAAGGGCATGAAGTTGCATATCCAGTCGGCTGAGGAGGTGAAGACCTTCACCGCCACCATGCAGCCGCCGGTCATGGAGGCCTTCAAGGCGTCATCTCCAGATGCCGGCAAGCTGATCGACCTCGTCAACAAGCTCTGAGCGTCACCGGACGGCCCCGCCCGATGCGAGCGCGGGGCCGTGCCGGAATGCGAGGTTTTTCTTAATGAAATCCATCCTTGTCCTGCTGGAGCGCGTGGTCGGCGTGCTGTCCGCGCTGGCCACCGCGCTGGCGGCGCTGCTGATGCTGGCGATCACCGGCATCGTCGGTTATGGCGTCGCCATGCGCTACCTGTTCAACCAGCCGCAGGTCTGGAGCGACGAGCTGGCCAGCTATCTCATCGTGCTGGTCGTCATGCTGGCGATTGCCGAGGTGCTGCGCCGGGGTGAGCATATTTCCATCGACCTTCTGGTGGAGCGGCTGGGTGCACGCGTCCGCTACTGGGTGGATGTCGCGGGCATGGTGTCGGTGATCGTGGTGGCCGGCGTGCTGATCGTCTCCGGCTGGGACATGACGGCCTTTTCCGCCGATATGGGCATCCGTTCTACTGGCTATCTGGCGATGCCGATGTGGCTGCCGCAGGCCACCCTGCCGCTGGGCTTCGCACTGCTGGGCCTGGCCGCGCTGAACCGGCTGCTGCGCTTGCTGACGGGACTTGAGGCTCCCCGCGAGACGGGTGGGCATAAATCATGACGCTGGCCTGGATTCTGATCGGCCTGCTGGCAGTGCTGCTGACCGGCATTCCCCTGTTTGCCGGCATGTCGCTGGCGTCCATCGGCCTGTTGCTGGCTGTCGAGGGCCGGGTAGCCGGTCTGGCGGACGAGGTGTTCGCCAAGCTGTCGAATTATCTGCTGGTGGCGATCCCGCTGTTCGCCTTCATGGCGCATGTGATGATCAAGGCCCGCGTGGTGGACGATCTCTATGCGCTGGCGCATACGCTGGTGCGGCATTGGCCGGGCGGTCTGGGTGTCGCCACCGTCATGGCCTGCACCATCTTCGCCGCGATCAGCGGTTCCTCCGTCGCCACCGCGCTGACCATCGGCACGGCGGCGATCCCGCAGATGCTGCGCTATGGCTACAAGCCGCATGCTGCCTATGGCGTGCTGGCCGCCGGCGGCACGCTGGGCATCCTGATCCCGCCATCGGGGCCGATGGTGCTCTATGGCGTCGTCTCTGATACCTCCATCGGCGCGCTGTTCGTCGCCGGCATCATTCCCGGCGCACTGATGGCGCTGCTGTTCTCGCTCTATTGCGTGCTGCACAGCCTGCTGACCCGGCAGACCGAGCGTCCGCCGCGCGCCAGCTGGTCCGAGGTCTGGCCGAGCCTGAAACGCGGCTTCTGGGCGCTGCTGCTGCCCCCCATCGTGCTGGGCGGCATGTATGCCGGCGTGTTCACCGCGACCGAGGCGGCCGCCGTCGGCGCCATCGCTGCGATCCTGATCGCGCGCTTCGCCTATGGGAGGCTCAGCCTTGCCGACCTGTACGACGCGGCACGCGATTCGGTTGGCACCACCGGCATGCTGTTCATGATCCTGGCGGCGGCCGCCATGTTCGGCCATGTCATCTCCGTCCTGGGGCTGCCGCGCCAGCTGGTGGAGATCACCACGGCGCTGGGCATCGGGCCGATCACCTTCATGCTGGCGGTGATGGCGCTGATCTTCCTGCTGGGCATGTTCCTGGAGACCATCTCCATCATCCTCATCACCACGCCCATCGTGCTGCCGGTGATGCTGCTGCTGGAGATCAATCCGGTCTGGTACGGCGTGCTGCTGACGATCAATCTGGAACTGGCGCTGATCACCCCGCCCGTGGGCATGAACCTGTTCGTCATCAAAGGCATCACCGGCGGGGCCATGGGCCCCATCGTGCGCGGCGTGCTGCCCTATGTCGCGATCATGCTGGCGACGCTGTTCCTGGTGCTGTTCTTCCCGGAACTGGCGCTGTGGCTGCCCTCCACCATGGCGCTGGGGCGGTAATCGGGAATATTCCGGCGGGTTCTGCGTCCATACGGGTGATTGCCACTTTTTCGGCAGATTTGCGCCGTCCTCCGGGCTTAGTTGCCGCCCAGCCTTACGGCATGAAAGGCTGGATGGAGAATGCCCGGAAAAAGGGCGTTGGCGGGCCGGAGCTTGCGGAACATGTCCGCAGCCTCAGGCGTTATGCCATTGCCCTGACCGGCGATGCGTCCGAGGCCGATGATCTGGTGCAGGAAAGCCTCGTGCGGGCCCTGGCCCGGATCAAGGAGGGCGCGGAAGTGCGGAATGCACGAACCTACCTGTTCAGCATCCTGCACAATCTGCGCGTCGATCTGCTGGCGCGGCGCACCCGGCGCGGTACGGCACTGCCGCTGGAGGCTGTGGAACACCGGCTGTCACGACCGGCGGAGCAGCCCTCCCGGCTGCGCCATGCGGAGCTGGCCCTGGCCATCGACGCGCTGCCGGAGCAGCAGCGTGCGGTGTTGTTGCTGGTGGCGCTGGAAGGCGCCAGCTATCAGGAGGTGGCGGAGATACTGAGCATCCCGCCGGGCACCGTCATGTCGCGCCTCAGCCGCGCTCGCAAGGCGCTGCGTGCCCTGATGGAGGAAAGTGCGGTCACCAATCTGCGCAGGATGACGTGATGAAGAACAAGGACACCGCAAGCAATACGACGCCGCTGATCACCGAGGCGATGCTGCTGGCCTATGTCGATGGCAGCCTGGCCGAGGCGCAGCGAGATGCCGTCGAGGCACGCCTTGAGCGCGACCCGGAGATGGCGGCGAAGGTGGAAGCCTATCGCGCGCAGACCCGCGCGCTACACGATCTTTTTGATCGTCATCTGGCCGACCCGCTGGACCCGGTCATCGCCGGCCTGGAATCGGAACTGCGGAAGGCCGAACCTGCTCAGGCTGTGCCTCCTCAGGCCATCAGGCCGGAACGGCGCTTCAGCAATTGGCGTCCGATGGCCCTTGCGGCATCCGTGGCGCTGGTCGCGTTCGTCGGCGGGTTCGGCCTGGCCGAATATCGTGGTCACGCGCCGGTGGCGCCGGTCGCCTCCTCGCTGCAACAAGCGCCGATGGCTGAAAAGGTGGCGGAAAAGACCGCCGCTGGAATCATGCCGGCGGGCGGGGCAGCGCTGGTTGCCCCCGCCGGCTTCCAGCCGCCCGATTTCTCCGGCCTTGGCCTGCGGCTCTCCGGCGAGCGGCAGCTCGGCAAGGCAGCGTCGGCGGTGACCCATCTCACCTATGAGCGGCCGGACGGAAGGTGGGTCAGCCTCTATGTCGGTGCGACGGATGGCGGCGAGGCGCCGCTGCGGGCGATCTATCCGGATGGGCGCGCCGTGCTCTCCTGGCGCAAGGGCGGGTTTGCCTACAACCTTGTCGGCACCATTGGCCGTGACGCGATGATGGCGATTGCCACGACGCTCGACGATGCCACCGCAGCCGCCTTTCGCGCGCCGATTGCGCCCAAGGCTGTGCCTGGCCCGGCCACGGGCCTGCGTCCGGCGACCCCGCCCGAGGCGCTGCAGCCGCCCTCCATTCCGGCAGCCCCCGCCATCGCCCCCAACCCGGCGAACCGTCCGGATGGCGCGGATGGACAGGCCCCCCGCGCACGAGAGGCGGGCGCGGCATAAGAGTTTGCCGAACGATGGAATATCGATGGCCTGCCATCGTCCATGAAGCCGAAGGCGAATTCCGTAACGCCTTCTTGTGAGCCTCCCTGATGGTTCCTGTTGACCTTGAAGCCCCGCCTGATGGCGGGGCTCTTTTTTTTGGAATATCCAGCGGGATGGGGCGTCTGTGTTTTCGGGAATGCCGTTCGGCTTCGGGCGCCAAAGCCCGCAGGGCCTGAGCTTAGCGTTCCGAACAGACAAGGAGGAGACAATGACGTTCCAATGGAAACAAGTGGTTGCCCCTGCCTTCGCGGCCTTTCTTCTGCTTGGCGCGGCAGCCTGTGACGATGGTGGCGCGCCGCAGCAGGGCCAGCCCCAGCAGGACCAGGGTCAGCAGGGCCTGACGCCGCCTAGTGGTGGTTCGGGCGGTGGTGCTGGCGGAAGCACCGGGGGCACTTCTGGCGGCGGTTGACGCCCTGCCACGCCATCGTTTCCGGATGACGGGGCCAGGGGGCCCGTCATCCGATGATTCCAGGCGGTCGATTCCACGCCGAAGGATTCAATAATTCAGGAGATTTCCCGATGACACGACATTTCATGACAGCACTTGTGCCGGCGCTTCTGCTCGCCGTTGCGCCTATGGCCGCCATGGCGCAGACCCAGGCGCCCGCGCAGCAACAGCAGCAGGCGCCGAAGATCGATGAAACCCAGCTCGATTCCTATGCCGAGGCGGCGGTGAAGATCTACGATATCCGCGTCCGCTGGGAGCCGGAGATTCGCGGCGCCGACAGCCAGGAAAAAGCCATGGAGGCGCAGCGCGAGGCCCGCACCGAGATGATCGAGGCGGTGCAGAATCAGGGACTGTCGGTCGAGGAATATAATTCGATCACGGCCGCCGCGCAGCGCGATCCTAGCCTCAACCAGAAGATCGCCCAGCTGATCGAGAAGAAGCGCTAACCAGGCCGTAGTAGCCCATGGGGCCCAGGGCTGGAATTAATCAGTCCCTGGGCTGGGCGCTGAAGGTCACGACGATGTCGGCGGCCTCGCCAGCCGGGTTCACGAATTCGGTGCGGAAGGCGGCAACCTCGCCGGGCGACAGGTCCAGGCGATTGGCCTCGAACTCCCAATCCTGCAAATCCTTGCGCTGCAGGTCGCGCAGATGGGCCTTCATCGGCGGCACGGTCGCCGGCTCGTCGGTCAGGTTCACGACCTCGCCCTGCACCACCAGGATCATCGTGGTGCCTTCCATCAGCCGTTCGACGCGGATGTTGCGGATCAGCAGCCCTTCCCCCGGTACCGGGGCGGGGTAGCCGATCTTCTCGTACAGCAGGGCGGCGGGCGGCCAGGCGGCGACGATATGCGCGCGGCCAAAGAAGATGCCGGCGGCAAGGCCGATCACCAGCAGGAACAGCAGGATCCAGGCGCCACGGCCACTGCCGGACTTTTTCTGCTCGACCGGCATGCGCGGCAGGCGGGGGATGCGCGGCCGTTCCTCCTCTTCATCCGGAAATGGGGCGGCAGCGGGCTCCTGCGCCGGATCGTCGGGCCAGCCGGCGTTCTCTTCCTCTGGCGTGTCCGCCGTCCCGGCGTCATCGTCCTGATACTGGTCGAAGGGGTGTGGCGGCGCCTCGACCTCCGGTTCCGGCGGCGGCGCAGCGGCTTGCTTCGGGGGTTTGGCAGCGCTTTTCGTTGCGGAGGGGCGGCTGGTCTCCGCGACAGGCTCCTGAAACCAGACATGGCCGCAATCGTTGCAGCGGACCTTGCGGCCAGCCGGCCCCAGCTGCGCATCGCTGATTGCGTAGCGCGCGGAGCATTCGGGACAGGAGAGGATCATTGTGCGGACCACCATGTCATGGTCTAGCTTTTAGCCTGCCCGTCGCACCGGTGGCAAGCGAGGCTCTTAGGGCAGGGGGACTGTCGGACTTTTCTCGGCGGACTTCCCGCGGCGGGCGGCTGGACGCTGGGCCGCCGGCTGTGCCATCTTGCCCGCGGTCTTTCCCTTAGGGGTGTTATGTCCTGCGGGTAGGCGAGTATCAGGAAAGGTGGCGGCTTCCGTGGTTCGTTTCGAAAATGTCGGGATGCGGTTTCGCGACGGGCCAGCCGTGCTGGAGAATATCGGCTTCACGCTGCCGCCTGGCTCCTTCCATTTCCTGACCGGGCCGAGCGGCGCCGGCAAATCCACCCTGCTGAAGCTGATCTATCTGGCGCTGAAGCCTTCCTCCGGGCGTATCCGGCTGTTCGACCGCGATGTTGCGGGGATTCCGCGCCGGGAACAGCCTGACCTGCGCCGCCGCATCGGCGTGGTGTTCCAGGATTTCCGGCTGCTCGGCCATCTGACCGCGCTGGACAATGTGGCGCTGCCGCTGCGCATTGCCGGGGCGAAGGAAAGCCTGATCCGCCGTCATGTGCCTGAACTGCTGGACTGGGTCGGGCTTGGCGATCATATGAATGCGCTGCCGGCCACCCTGTCGGGCGGGCAGCAGCAGCGCGTCGCCATCGCGCGCGCGGTGATCGGCCGGCCGAAGCTGCTGCTGGCCGACGAGCCGACCGGCAATGTCGATGACCAGATCGCCATGCGGCTGCTGTTCCTGTTTGAGGAGCTGAACCGGATGGGAACCACCGTGCTGATCGCCACCCACAACAACATGCTGGTGGACCGGTTCAGCTATCCCCGTCTCGATCTGCGCGACGGGCATCTGTCCCGGCCGGGCATCGACAGCGCGGTTGCCTGAGGTCCAGATGATTTTCCGGCGCCATTCCGACCTGCCGCTCCGCGGCGATGCAACCAGCCGCTTCCTGCCCTGGATCATCGGCGTGATGGTGTTCCTGGCGACGCTGTCGGTTGCCGGCCTGCTGCTGGCGCAGGATGTGACGCAGCGCTGGCGCTCCGCTCTGGCCGGGACGCTGACCGTGCAGGTGCCGCCGCCGTTCGATGAGACGGACCCGCAGGCCCAGCTGGCCGAGGTGCTGCAGGTACTGCGCGATACGCCGGGCATCGGGCGCGCCGATCCGCTGTCGGTCGAACAGAGCCGTGCCCTGCTGGAGCCCTGGCTCGGCAGTGGCCAGATCATCGACGAGCTGCCCTTGCCGCGCCTGATCGACGTGGCGTTGCGGCCCGGCGCGCGGCTGGATTTCGCGGCGCTGGAAACCAGGCTGGCCGGCATCGCGCCCGGAATCGTGCTGGATGATCACGGCCGCTGGCTGGGCGATCTGGTGCGGGTCGCGCGGTCGGTGGAGCTGGTAGCCGCGACGGCGGTGCTGCTGGTCGCGCTGACAGCGGTGCTGGCGGTGGTGTTCGCGGTCCGCACCGGCCTTGCCATCCACCGCGAGGTGATCGACGTGCTGCATCTGGTCGGTGCACGTGACAGCTACATCGCCAAGCAGTTCGCCCGCCATGCGCTGACTCTCAGCCTGCGCGGCAGCATTCTGGGGGCGCTGTTCGCCCTGGCACTGCTGGCGGGCATTGCCCTTCTGGCCAATGGGGGTGCCGAGGGGCTGTCGGCGGAGGGGTTCCTGCCAGCCGATCTCTGGCGCATCCTGCGGCCGCTGGACTGGGCGGCGCTGGCCGCCGTGCCGGTGGGCGCCGTCCTGCTGGCGGTGCTGGCGACACGGCTGGCCGTGATGCGTGCGCTTTCCCGGCTGGTATAGGACTGCCGCCGATGACCGCGCGCCGCCGCATCTTTCGCCGATCCGGTTCGTCCAGGCATCCAGGGCCAAGGCGCTGGCGGCTGTTGCTGCCGGCCCTTGCGCTGGCCCTTGCTGTCTGGGCGGGCGGGTTCTTCAGCTATGCCGCGTCGATCCCGCGCGAAGTCGGGAATCCGGACCAGCGGACCGACGCTATCGTCGTGCTCACCGGCGGCAGCCTTAGGCTGGAGGTGGGCCTGCGCCTGCTGCGGGCCGGGCTGGCGGACCGGCTTCTGGTGTCCGGCGTCCATCCGGATGTGACGCGGGAGGCGCTGCTGCGGCTGCTGCCGGAATGGACCGAGTCGATGAATGCGCGCATCGATATCGACTATGCGGCCAATAATACGGTCGGCAACGCCTCGGAAACGGCGGAATGGCTGCGCGAGCGCGGCTACCGCTCGCTGCGGCTGGTGACGGCGAACTATCATCTGCGCCGCAGCCTGCTGGAATTCCGCGACGCCATGCCGGAGATCGAGATCGTCCCACATCCGGTGTTTCCGGAGGATTTCCACCTTGCGGAATGGTGGCGCTGGCCGGGCAGTGCCGCGCTGATCTTCTCGGAGTACAACAAGTTCCTGATGGCGCATCTGCGCCTGTCCCTGGCCGGCCTCATCAAAGGATAGACGCCCGGAAATGAGTGCGTTGCGTTCGTTGCTGTTCAATATGGCGTTCTTCGGCTGGACCGCGATCCTGTGCATCGGCGGGGTCCCGCTGCTGGCAGCGCCGTCGGGCTGGATCATCGCCGCGCAGCGCTTCTGGGCGCGGGGCGTGATCGGGCTGCTGCGGCTGCTGGCCGGCACCGGCTACACAGTCATCGGCCGGGAGAACCTGCCCGACGGTCCCTTCGTCATTGCCTCGAAGCACCAGTCGGCCTGGGACACGATCATCTTTTTCCTGCTGCTGGACCGCCCGGCCTATGTGCTGAAGAAGGAATTGCTGGCGATCCCGCTCTATGGCTGGTACGCGCAGCGCGCCGGCCATATCGCGGTGGATCGCAAGGCTGGCGCAAAGGCACTGCGCACGCTGCTGGAGGATGCGCGGCGGGCTATCGCGCATGGCATGGTGCCGGTGATCTTCCCGCAGGGCACGCGGACCGCCCCCGGCACGCACCGGCCCTACCAGCCGGGCATCGCGGCGCTGTACAAGGGGCTGGACGTGCCGGTGGTACCGGTGGCGCTGAATTCCGGCCTGTTCTGGGGGCGGCGTGCCTTCCGCAAGGAGCCCGGGACCATCCGGCTGGAGTTCCTGCCGGCGATCCCGCCGGGGATGGACCGGCCCGGCTTCATGGCCGCGCTGGAGGGAGCCATCGAGCAGGCGACGGACCGCCTGTCAGCGGAAGGCTTATCCCCAGAAGCCTGAGATTTGTCCTTGTGAATCCTGGGGACAAGGCCGATCTGCAAGGCCTGGCAGGAGGTTATCCGGCAACGGTCGGTGGAAACATAACAAGAACATATTTATTGTCCGCCGCCGCCAAGCTGGTACACTATCTGGCCGTTCGATTGCGTTGGAGCGTTTCATGGCGGGTATCGCGGCGATTTCGCAGCAGATCTGGGACATGAAATACCGGCTGAAGCGGGCCGATGGCGCGCCGCTGGACCGCACGCTGGAGGATAGCTGGCGCCGTGTGGCGACGGCGCTTGCCGCGCCGGAGCGCGACCAGGCGCTGTGGGAAGGCCGCTTCTACGAGGCGCTGGAGGATTTCAAGTTCCTGCCCGCCGGCCGCATCCTGGCCGGGGCCGGCACCGACCGCAGCGTCACCCTGTTCAACTGCTTCGTCATGGGCACGGTCCCGGACGATATGGCCGGCATCTTCGAGCATCTGAAGGAAGCCGCGCTGACCATGCAGCAGGGTGGTGGCATCGGCTATGATTTCTCGACGCTCAGGCCCAAGGGCGCGCCGGTGAAGGGGGTGGGGGCGGATGCATCCGGCCCGCTGCCCTTCATGGATGTGTGGGATGCGATGTGCCGCACCATCATGAGCGCCGGCCACCGCCGCGGCGCGATGATGGCGACGATGCGCTGCGACCATCCCGACATCGAGGATTTCATCGCCGCCAAGCAGGAGGCGGGCCGCCTGCGCATGTTCAACCTGTCGGTGCTGGTGACCGACGCCTTCATGCAGGCGGTGCAGGAGGGCGGGTCCTGGGACCTGGTGTTCGGCGGCACAATCTATCGCACGGTCGAGGCGCGCGAACTGTGGGACCGGATCATGCGGGCAACCTACGCCTATGCCGAGCCGGGGGTGATCTTCATCGACCGGGTGAACAACCGCAACAACCTGCATTACTGCGAGACCATTGCCGCCACCAACCCGTGCGGCGAGCAGCCGCTGCCCCCCTATGGCGCCTGCCTGCTGGGCTCGATCAATCTGGCGAAGCTGGTGGAGCGTCCGTTCGAGAGCGATGCCGCGATCGATATCGGCCGGCTGGAGGCGCTGGTCGCGACCGCCGTGCGCATGATGGACAATGTCACCGACGTGTCGCGCTTCCCGCTGCCGCAGCAGCAGCATGAGGCGCAGGCAAAGCGGCGCATCGGGCTTGGCGTCACCGGGCTGGCCGACGCGCTGATCTTCTGCGGCGCGCGCTATGGCAGTGCCGATGCGGTGGCGCTGACCGAGCGCTGGATGGCGGCGATCCGTCGTGCGGCCTATCTCGCCTCGGTCGAGCTGGCGAAGGAGAAGGGGCCGTTTCCGCTGTTCGACCGGGACCACTATCTGGCAGGCGAGACGATCCAGGAGCTGGATGCGGATGTGCGGGACGCTATCGCCCAGCACGGTATCCGCAACGCGCTGCTGACCTCCATCGCCCCGACCGGCACCATCTCCATCCTGGCGGATAATGTGTCCTCGGGCCTGGAGCCGGTGTTCAGCTTCGAATATACCCGCACCGTGCTGATGCCCGACGGCAGCCGCAGGGAGGAGCAGGTCACCGACTATGCGCTGCGCCTCTACCGCCGGCTGAAGGGGGAGACCGCGCGGCTGACCGACGCCTTCGTCGATGCCCAGCGGCTGTCGCCCAGCGACCATGTGGTGATGCAGGCCGCCGTGCAGAAATACATCGACAGCTCGATTTCCAAGACCATCAACATCCCGGTCGATCTGCCGTTCGAGCAGTTCAAGAATGTCTATCGCATGGCCTATGAGTCCGGCTGCAAGGGCTGCACCACCTACCGGCCGAACGAGATCACAGGCGCCGTGCTGCAGGTGAAGCCGGAGACGGTGGAGGGCACACAGCAGCCGGAGCTGGCGCTGGACAAGCCGGAGGCAAGGCCGGCAGACCAGTTCGAGGCCGGCGCCGTCATCTACATGACGCAGCCGCTGAACCGGCCGGAGGAGCTGCCGGGCAAGACCTACAAGATCAACTGGCCGGAGAGCGAGCACGCGCTCTACATCACCGTGAACGATGTGATCCAGGATGGGCGCCGCCGGCCGTTCGAGATTTTCATCAACTCCAAGAACATGGAGCATTTTGCCTGGACCGTGGCGCTGACCCGCATGATCAGCGCGGTGTTCCGGCGCGGCGGCGACGTCTCCTTCGTGGTGGAAGAGCTGAAGGCCGTGTTCGACCCGCGCGGCGGACAATGGATGGGCGGGCGCTATGTGCCCTCCCTGCTGGCCGCCATCGGCGATGTGATCGAACGCCACCTGATCGATATCGGCTTCATCCCGCAGCCGGAAGAAAAGCGCCAGGGCCATCTCGCCGAACGCAAGGTGGTGGGGCTCGCCGACCAGCGCCTCCGGCAATGCCCGAAATGCGGCCAGCCCAGCCTGATCCGGCAGGAGGGCTGCGATACCTGCACCTCCTGCGGCTATTCCAAGTGCGGGTGACTCAGAAGCCCAGCCAGAATTCACGCTTCGAGGGGTCGAGGCCATTCTGGGTGTTCACCAGAGAGCCGTAGAGCGTGCCGGGCAAACTCATGGCACCGAACCCCGCGTTCAGCACTGCGCCGAAGATGCCGCCATTGACCTTGTCCAGCTCTGCGTCCGTCAGCTGATCGTTCCGCGCCCGGGTGAGCAGATCGCCGAACGCCGCCAGGTCATTGGTTTCCAGCGCATGCCCTTCGTCCCTGGCGAAGGCCACGATGTGCGGTGCCGGATCGGCATCCTGGGGCAGGGTGGCGACGGTGGACTGAAAACGCTGCTTGAGGGCCGCATCCTGCTGCAACGCCTGAATGAAACCGCCGATATTTTCCAGGGACATCTCTGATCCTCCCGATTGAACACAGGAGCATGTGTAGCGTCCCTGCGGCGGGCCTGCCTGACTGCCTGTCCCGAAAGGACAGGCATTTCGTCCCGGCCAAGAAAAAGGGCGACCCAAAGGCCGCCCTTTCCATAAAGAAGATGTTGTTGGATCAGGCCGACAGCTTGTCCAGCTCGCGCAGCAGCGTGTCGCCCATCACCGTGGTCGAGACCTTGGCGGTGCCCGGCACATAGATGTCGGCGGTACGGAAGCCGGCATCCAGCACGTTGTTGATGGCCTTCTCGATCATGTCGGCGTCCTCGCCCATGTCGAAGGAATAGCGCAGCAGCATGGCGAAGCTCAGCAGCTCGGCCAGCGGGTTCGCCATGTCCTGGCCGGCGATGTCCGGGGCGGAACCATGCACTGGCTCGTACAGCGCCATACGGCGGCCGGTGGTCGGGTCCTCAAGGCCGAGCGAGGCCGAGGGCAGCATGCCGAGCGAGCCGGTCAGCATCGCCGCGCAGTCGGACAGGATGTCGCCGAACAGATTGTCGGTGACGATTACGTCGAACTGCTTCGGGTTGCGCACCAGCTGCATCGCGCAGTTGTCGGCATACATGTGGTGCAGCTCGATGCCCTTGCCTTCGGTCTCATGCAGCTTGGTCACCGTCTCGCGCCACAGCACGCCGGTGTGCATGACATTGGCCTTCTCGACGGAATGCACCTTGCCGCCGCGCTTGCGGGCGAGGTCGAAGCCGACGCGCGCCACGCGCTCGATCTCCGGCGTCGTATAGACCTGGGTATCGACGGCCTTCTTGGTGCCGTCCGGCAGGGTTTCTACGCCCCGCGGCTCGCCGAAATAGACGCCGCCGGTCAGCTCGCGCAGGATCAGGATGTCCAGCCCCTCGACCAGCTCGCGCTTCAGCGTGGAGGCATCGGCCAGCGCCGGGAACACGATGGCCGGTCGCAGATTGGCGAACAGGTCCATTTCCTTGCGCAGGCGCAGCAGGCCGCGCTCCGGCTTCTTCTCGAACGGCAGGTCGTCCCACTTCGGGCCGCCGACCGAGCCGAACAGCACGGCGTCCACCGCCAGCGCGTCGGCCATGGTCTCGTCGGTCAGCGGGGTGCCATGCGCGTCCAGCGCGGCGCCGCCGACCAGGCCTTCCTGAATGTCGAAGGAAACGTGGCGGCGCTTGTCCATCCAGTCCACCACGCGGCGGACCTGACGCATCACCTCCGGCCCGATGCCGTCACCCGGCAGGACCAGCAGCTTCTTGTTCGATGCCATTTCTTGTTCTTTCCGTCTTTCGGGGGCGATCAGGCGGCGATCCACGGCTGGGAGAGGGCGAGCTTCTCCTCATAGCCGGCGATCTTCTGGTCCTTCTGCAGGGTCAGGCCGATATCGTCCAGACCATTCAGCAGGCAGTGCTTGCGGAAGGCATCCACCTCGAAGGCGATCTTCTCGCCATTCGGGCGGGTGATCTCCTGCTTCTCCAGATCGACGGTGATGCGGGCATTGCCGCCCAGCTTCGCGTCCTCGGTCAGCTGATCGACAATCTCCTGCGGCAGCCGGATCGGCAGGATGCCGTTCTTGAAGCAGTTGTTGAAGAAGATGTCGGCGAAGCTGGGGGCGATGACGGCGCGGATGCCGAAATCCAGCAGCGCCCAGGGGGCGTGCTCGCGCGAGGAGCCGCAGCCGAAATTGTCGCCGGCCACCAGGATTTCTGCCTTGGTGTAGGGCTCCCGGTTCAGCACGAAATCCGGGTTCTCCTTGCCGTTACTGTCGCGGCGCATCTCGTCGAACAGGAACTGGCCGAGGCCGGTGCGCTTGATCGTCTTCAGATACTGCTTCGGGATGATCATGTCGGTGTCGATGTTGACCATCGGCAGCGGTGCAGCGATCCCGGTGAGCGTCGTGAACTTGTCCATCTCTTATCCTCCCGCTGGTCCCGCTCAGCCCATCAGCTCGCGCACGTCGGCAATATGGCCGTTGACGGCTGCCGCTGCGGCCATCGCCGGGCTCATCAGATGGGTGCGCCCGCCGCGGCCCTGCCGGCCCTCGAAATTGCGGTTCGAGGTGGAGGCGCAGCGCTCGCCCGGCACCAGCTTGTCGGCGTTCATGGCAAGGCACATGGAGCAGCCCGGCTCGCGCCAGTCGAAACCGGCCTCGCGCAGCACAACGTCCAGCCCCTCGGCCTCCGCCTGTTCCTTCACCAGGCCGGACCCCGGCACCACCATGGCGCGGACATTGGCCGCCACCTTGCGGCCCTTGGCGACCTCGGCCACCGCACGGATATCCTCAATGCGGCCGTTGGTGCAGGAGCCGATGAAGACGGTATCCACCTTCACGTCGGTCATCTTCATGCCCGGCTTCAGGCCCATATAGTCCAGCGCGCGCAGCATCGCCTCGCGCTTGCCGGGGTTCGGCGCCTTCTCCGGATCGGGCACGATGCCGGTGACCGGCACCACATCTTCCGGACTGGTGCCCCAGGTGATGGTTGGCACCAGATCGGCAGCCTTGATGACGATTTCCTTGTCGTAGGACGCACCCTCGTCGGAGGGGAGGGTCTTCCAGAATTCGACGGCCTGCTCCCAGGCGGCACCCTTGGGCGCCAGCGGACGGCCCTTCAGATACTCGAAGGTGACCTCGTCCGGCGCGATCAGGCCGGCGCGCGCACCGCCTTCGATCGACATGTTGCAGATCGTCATGCGGGCTTCCATGGACAGGTTGCGGATCGCCTCGCCCGCATACTCGATCACATGGCCGGTGCCGCCGGCAGTGCCGATCCGGCCGATGATGGCCAGGATCAGATCCTTGGAGGTGACGCCGAAGGGCAGGTCGCCCTCGACCCGCACCAGCATGTTCTTGGCGGGCGCCTGCACCAGCGTCTGGGTGGCCAGCACATGCTCCACCTCGGAGGTGCCGATGCCGAAGGCCAGCGCGCCGAAGGCGCCATGCGTCGCGGTATGGCTGTCGCCGCACACGATGGTTGTGCCCGGCAGGGTGAAGCCCTGCTCCGGCCCGATGATGTGCACGATGCCCTGGCGGGCGTCATCCATCGCGAAATAGGGAACGCCGAATTCCTTCACATTGGATTCCAGCGTCTCGACCTGGATGCGGCTTTCCTCGTCGCTGATGCCCTTGGAGCGGTCGGAGGTCGGCACGTTATGGTCGGCGACGGCAAGCGTCTGGTTCGGCCGCCGGACCTTGCGGCCGGTCGTGCGCAGCCCCTCGAAGGCCTGCGGGCTGGTCACCTCATGGACGAGGTGGCGGTCGATATAGATCAGGCAGGTGCCGTCCTCCTGGACGTCTACCAGGTGGTTCTGCCAGATCTTGTCGAAAAGGGTACGGGGCTTGGAAGTGGCTGCGGTCACGAAGGCGGTCCTCACTCCTGGCGGTCGTCACTATTGTCGCCGGGCGCCTGATGATCAGGAGCCCGGCTTTTGGCCGCTCAGCTTAGACCCGCCGGTGCGGGCGCACCAAGCAGCATGCATTCTTGTCAGCCATGCACCGTCGCGAGAGGTCGGACGGAGCGCAAAACGGGCCCCTCGGGGCCCGTTTTCACTGGCTGTAAGCCTTACTCGCCGGCAGGCGCCGCCGCTGCTTCCCCGGCTGCACCCTTGACGGTGCGGACGGTCTGCTTCTCGCGGATACGGGCTGCCTTGCCGGTCAGGCCACGCAGGTAATACAGCTTGGCGCGGCGGACATCGCCCCGGCGCACCACCTCGATCGAGGCCAGGCGCGGCGAATACAGCGGGAACACACGCTCCACACCCTCGCCGTAGGAAATCTTCCGCACGGTGAAGGAGGAGTTCAGCCCGGCATTGCTGCGGGCAATGCACACGCCCTCGAAAGCCTGGACGCGCTCACGCGTGCCTTCGACGACCTTCACATTCACGCGCAGCGTATCGCCCGGCACGAATTCCGGCACCTGGTGATCGGCCGTGACCTTGGCGATCTGCTCCTGCTCGAGCTGTTCGATGATGTTCATTGTCCTAATCCCTACCTAACCTAATGCCTGCCTAACCGTGAACCCTGCCGCGCAGGGCCCTGCGGCAAACCGCTTCAACCAACGCCTCGCGGCGCCTAGAGCCGGATCGTTTCAGCTTGGATCAGACATCTGATTCAAGCTGAAACGTGAATCCGTCTCTAATCAAAAACATAGAGGGCGATTCACGCTTTAAATGGATCACTCAAGTGATCGCATTTAAAGCGATCGCACTCTAGTTCCCGTCTTCCTCACCAGCCGCGACATAGGCCGACCAGAGGTCGGGCCTGCGTTCGGCCGTAATCCGTTCCGCTTCCGCGCGGCGCCACTGCCGCACCTTTTCGTGATGACCCGAGGTCAGCACCTCCGGCACCACGCGCTCGACCCCGTCATGGTCGATCCAGGCCTGCGGCCGCGTATAGTGGGGATATTCCAGCAATCCCCGCTCGAAACTCTCTTCGTCCAGGCTTTCCTCGGACCCCATGGCCCCAGGCAGCAGCCTGACACAGGCATCTATCATCGCCATCGCCGCCGGTTCGCCCCCGGAAAGGACAAAGTCGCCGAGGCTGACCTCGACGATCCGGCGCGAGTCGATGACCCGCTGATCCACCCCTTCGTACCGGCCGCACAACAAAGTCACGCCCGGCCCGTCCGCCAGATCGCGCGCCATCGGCTGATCCAGCTTGCGGCCGCGCGGTGACAGGTAGATCACCGGCCCCGGTCGGTCCGCGACCGCCCCCAACGCCGCATCCACGACATCGGGCCGCATCACCATACCGGCACCGCCGCCGAAAGGGGTATCATCGACGGAGCGGTGTTTATTACGCGCGAACTCGCGAATGTCCAGCGTTTCCATTAGCCAGACGCCCTTTTCCAGCGCCTTGCCCGGTAGCGACGCCCCGAGCGGCCCCGGAAACATCTCCGGGAACAGCGTCAGCACGGTCGCCCGCCAGCTCATTCCGCATCCTCTTCGCCCGCCGAACCGCTTTCCAGCAATTCAGCCGGCGGATCGGCAACCAGCCGGCCGCCCGCAATATCCACCACCGGGACAACGGCCCGCGTGAAGGGAAGGAACACGCTGCCGCCTTCCTCCCGGATCACCTCCAGCACGTCGCCGGCGCCGAAATCATGGACCGCCTTCACCGTGCCGAGCCGGTCGCCCGCCACCTGATCGACCCCAAGACCGATCAGATCGGCATGGTAGAACTCATCCTCCTCCAGCGCCGGCAGGGCATCGCGGCTGACATACAGCCGCAAGCCCTTCAGCGCCTCGGCGGCATTGCGGTCGGCAACACCGGACATTGATGCCAGCACGACTTTGCCTTTCGGCTGGCCGGCCGGCTTCAGCGTCAGGCTGCGTCCCGCGTCACTATCGCGCCGCTTTCCGGTGAGCGTGCCGTATCCGAAGATCGCGGCAGGCTCGCCGGTGAAGCTGCGGACGCGGAGCTGGCCCCGGATACCATGGGCGCCGACGACGACTCCGAGCAGGACGAGATGTCCTGCGGCGCCATCGTCAACTGCACCTGCCGGCGCCGGCTGGCGCTCTGGGTGGCTCGCCATGACCAGGCTGCTCCCGTCCTTAAGCTGCGCGCTGCCATCGGCCCGGCGCCTTAGGCGCTGGGCTTCTCGGCTTCGGCCGCTTCCTCGGCCGGAGCTTCAGCAGCTGCTTCTGCGGGGGCCTCGGCAGGGGCTTCCTCAGCCGGCGCGGCAGCAGCCTCGGCGGCGGCCTCAGCCTCGGCCTTCTCCGCAGCGGCCTTCTCGGCCAGAGCAGCCTGTTCCTTCAGGCGCTCCTGCGCCTTGGCGCGCGGCTGGTTCTTCTTGGTCTGCTCCGGCAGGGCCGGGGTCTCGCCCAGGCCGACAGTGGCCAGGAAGCGCGCGACGCGGTCGGTCGGCACGGCGCCAACCGAGATCCAGTGCTTGGCGCGGTCGGCGTCGATCTTCAGCCGGTCCGGGTGGCCATGATCGACCATCGGATTGTAGGAGCCGATGCGCTCGATGAAGGCGCCATCGCGCGGGGCGGTGCTTTGCGCCACCACGATGCGATAGAACGGACGCCGCTTCGCGCCGCCACGGGCCAGACGAATCTTCAGTGCCATTAGTTTCTTCCTTAACCTGTTACGCGTGTTCTGGTTGATCTCGGATTAAAATCTCAGCGCCGGCCGAAACCGGGGGGCAGCTTGCCGCCGGGCAGCTTCGGCAGGCCGGGGAGGCCACCGCCGCCCAGGCCCCCTAGGCCACCGGGCGGGAGTTGCGGCGGCGTGCCGCCTCCGCCACCCATCAGACCGCCCATCATGCCTTTCAGCATGCCGGACTTGCCCATCTGCTTCATGACCCGGCTCATGTCCTGATACTGCTTCAGCAGCCGGTTCACTTCCTGCACCGTTGTGCCGCTGCCGGCCGCGATGCGCTTGCGGCGCGAGGCGTTCAGCAGCTTGATGTCCTTGCGTTCCTTCTTCGTCATCGAGGAGATGATGGCCTCCTGATGGGCCAGCTGCTTCTCGTCGATGTTGGCGCCGGCCAGCTGCTTCTTCATCTTGCCGATGCCGGGCAGCAGGCCCATGACGCCGCCGAGCCCGCCCAGCTTGCGCAGCTGGCGCAGCTGCGCTGCCATGTCGTCCAGGTCGAAATCGCCCTTCGCCATCTTCTTGGCGAGCCGCTCGGCCTCGTCCTTCTCGATGGTCTCCGCAGCCTTCTCGACCAGCGAGACGACGTCGCCCATGCCGAGGATGCGGCCGGCGATGCGCTGCGGATGGAAATCCTCCAGCGCGTCCATCTTCTCGCCGACGCCCAGCAGCTTGATCGGGCAACCGGTGACGGCGCGCATGGACAGCGCGGCACCGCCGCGCGCATCGCCATCGACACGGGTCATCACGATGCCGGTGACGCCGACGCGCTCTTTGAAGGCCTTGGCGACATTCACCGCGTCCTGGCCGGTCATCGCATCGACGACCAGCAGCACCTCATGCGGCTGTACGAGGTCGTGCACCGAGGCCACTTCGGCCATCAGCGCCTCATCGACATGCAGCCGGCCGGCGGTGTCCAGCATCACCACGTCATAGCCCTGCAGGCGGCCGACGGTCATGGCGCGCTTGGCGATGGAGACCGGCTGTTCGCCGGCCACGATGGGCAGGGTGGCAACGCCGGTCTGCTCGCCCAGGATGCGCAGCTGTTCCTGCGCCGCCGGACGGTGCACGTCCAGCGAGGCCATCAGCACCTTCTTCTTGTCGCGCTGGGTGAGGCGGCGCGCCAGCTTGCCGGTGGTGGTGGTCTTGCCCGAACCCTGCAGGCCGACCATCAGGATCGGCACCGGGGCGGGGGCGTTCAGATCGACCGGTTCCGGCTCCGCGCCCAGCATCTCGACCAGCTGGTCGTGGACGATCTTCACCACCATCTGGCCCGGCGTGACCGAGCGCAGCACTTCCTGGCCGACCGCCTTCTCGCCGGCCTTGGTGATGAATTCCTTCACCACCGGCAGGGCGACGTCAGCCTCCAGCAGCGCCACGCGCACTTCGCGCATGACGGCTTGGACGTCGCTCTCGGAGAGCGCGCCGCGCCGCTTCAGTCGCTCGAACACATCGCCGAGCTTGCCGGTCAGGCCGTCGAACAAGGGCTCTATCCCGTTGCCGTTGGGTCGGTTAAACAATCCTCACCGCAAAGATGTTCGCCCAAACGAAAATGCGCCCGTGCGCGAAACTCGCGGACGGACGGTGCCCCCCGGACAGGGGTGGAGGGCTTCTATGAGCGGCCAACTTGCCGTGAACGGGGCGGAAACTACGGGAAGCCGGTGCCAGAGTCAATCACGGAGGGGCCTCTAGGCTGAAGGCCAGTCGGGGGATTTATGGGGAACAGCGATATAAAAGACTTCTGGGCCGCCTACCGGGCAGCGACGGGTGTGCCGGATCAGGCCTATGACGTCGTCAGCTTCGGGGATTCGCCAGAACTTGCCGATGAGCTGCTGGCGCTGGTGCGTACCGGGCGCAAGCGGGGCACGGCCTCGCTGTTGCGCGACTATGCGCCGGGCGCGGTGCCGAAGCCGGGCGATCACGTGCTGGTGCTGGATGGTGCGGGCGTGCCCGCCTGTATCTGGCGGACCGTGCGGATCGACATCCTGCCCTTCATCGAGGTGGGGGAGGATTTCGCCGCGGCAGAAGGCGAGGGCGATGGCAGCCTCGCCTATTGGCGCGAGGGGCATCGCCGCTATTTCGGCCGGCAGGCAGAGCGCGAGGGCTTTGCCTTCGATGACCGGATCGAGGTGGTATGTGAGCGGTTCGAGATCGTCTGGCCGCCGGAGCTGGCGGACCGTCAGGGTGGGGCTATTTCCCCACGCGCTTCAGGCTCTTGATCGGGCCGCGTGGCTGGCCTGACATTTCCGCGATCTTGCGGTCCTGGTCCATGATGAAGGTGCGCGCGGGCGCATCGCCGTCCAGGCCGTCCAGCAGCTCGCCGGGCACCTTGCGGTTGGAGGACAGGCTGCCATCCTCATAGATCACATTGAACAGCACGAAGCTGGCGGGTGCGGCGGGTTTCTTCTGGCGGCCCAAGATGGTCTCCAAGGGATAAGGTAAAAGGGCACGAAAGGTGGGCGGCGGACGATGTCGTCAGTCGCGGGTTTCGTCAGTCCCGGGTTTCGTCAGTCACGGACTTCGGGCGGCGCATCGGATGTGCCGCTGTCATCGGTATCGCTGTCGGCGGGCTCGCCGTCGAGCAGACCCTTGCGCTTGGCGACTTCCTCTTCCTTGCGCTGGAGCTTTTCCTTTTTCTTCTGCTCCTTGGCCCGGTTTCGTTCGGCGCGTTGCTGATTATAGTTCGGCTTGAAGGCCATCTGGGCGTCTCCCGGCAGGCTGAAATGAAAGGGGCCTGAAATGAAAAGGGCGCCGGTACTCCGGCGCCCTTCCGCTTTAGGCTCTGACGCGAGGGTCAGACGGCCTTCAGATTCTCGGCCGAGGTCTTGCCGCGCTTCGGATCGCGCTGTTCCTCGTAGGAGATCTTCTGGCCTTCATTCAGGCTGCGCATGCCAGCGCGCTCGACGGCGGAGATGTGGACGAAAACGTCCGGGCCGCCATTCTCCGGCTGGATGAAGCCATAACCCTTGGTGCTATTGAACCACTTGACGGTACCGATCGGCATAGATGCCTCCTTCGTTGTCGGTTCGCGCCACCCGGATGGGCGGAGCGTCGCACTCTGTGTCCAGGGATAGCGCGAACTGGACACCCGAAGGGGCGTTACGAGCCGGCAGTCTGAAGCAGAATGGTCACAGCAATGTGGGGCCGTTCCCCTGAAAAAGCAAGGGGAATGGCGGAATTCAGGAAAAGATGAGCCACAGCAGCAGGATGAGGGGAATGGGAATTCCCACGAGCCAAAGTAATATGTAGGGCATTGGTGTCTCCTTCAACAGTTCTATAAGAGAACGATTGATCGTGCGTTTTCGATCCTGCCCATCGGCCTCTGCAAGGCAGCCCTGCGTGCGCCTGCACCGGAAAGCACGGCTGCCAGCTTAAGCTGGCCGTGGACTCTGGGGGCCCGCTCGCCATATAACGCGGACTATGGAAAAGCTTCCGTTCATAAAGATGCACGGGCTGGGCAACGATTTCGTCGTGCTGGATGGCCGCGCCGCGCCGATCGCGCTCAGCGAGGCGCAGATTCGCGCCATCGCCGACCGGCGCACCGGCGTGGGCTTCGACCAGATGATCGTGATCGAGCCGCCGAAGAACGGCGCCGATGCCTTCATGCGCATCCTGAATGCCGATGGCGGCGAGGTGGAGGCCTGCGGCAATGCCACGCGCTGCGTCGCCTCCTGGCTGTCGGAAGAGGCGAACCGTCCGGCGCTGTCCATCGAGACCGTGGTCGGCACGCTGCTGACCAATGTGAATGCGGATGGCACCGTGACCGTGGATATGGGCGAGGCGCGCCTTGGCTGGGATGAAATTCCGCTGGCCCGCGAGATGGACACGCTGAAGGTGGCCGCCGGTGTGGCGCCGCTGCTGGAGGCCACCTGCGTGAATGTCGGCAATCCGCATGCCGTCTATTTCGTGGAGGATGCCGAGGCGATCCCGATGGCCGAGATCGGCCCACGCATCGAGCATGACCCGATGTTCCCGCAACGCATCAATGTCGAGGCGGTACAGATCCTGTCGCCGACCAGGATGCGCATGCGGGTGTGGGAGCGCGGCGTCGGCATCACCCGGGCCTGCGGCACCGGCGCCTGCGCCAGCCTGGTCGCTGCCGTGCGGCGCGGCCTGTCGGAACGCAAGGCGGATGTGATCCTGGATGGCGGCACGCTGACCATCGAATGGACGGAAGCAGGCCGGGTGCTGATGACCGGACCGGTCGCCATCTCCTACCGGGGCGAGCTGGAGCCTGCGGTTATCGAGTCTGCCCAATGAGCGTCGAGATCGTCACCTTCGGCTGCCGCCTCAATTCCTACGAATCCGAGGTGATGAAGGATCTGGCTGGCAAGGCCGGGCTGAGCGACACGGTGATCGTGAATACCTGCGCTGTCACCGCCGAGGCGGAACGCCAGGCGCGCCAGACCATCCGCAAGCTGCGCCGCAAGAATCCGGATGCCAGGATCATCGTCACCGGCTGCGCCGCCCAGGTGAAGCCGGAACAGTTCGCCGCCATGCCGGAGGTGGACCGCATCCTCGGCAATGAGGAGAAGCTGAAGGCGGAAAGCTATGGGCTTGCCGGCGAGGCGCGCGTGCTGGTGAATGACATCATGAGCGTGCGCGAGACCGCCGAGCATATGATCGCCGGCTTCGAGGACCGCGCCCGCGCCTTCGTGCAGGTGCAGCAGGGCTGCGACCATCGCTGCACCTTCTGCATCATCCCCTATGGCCGGGGGAACAGCCGTTCCGTCCCCATCGGCCGGGTGGTGGAGCAGGTGCGCGAACTGGTGCGCAACGGCTATCGCGAGGTGGTGCTGACCGGCGTGGACATCACCAGCTACGGCCCCGACCTGCCGGGCAAGCCGGCGCTGGGGCAGATGATCCGCCGGCTGCTGGCGAATGTGCCGGAGTTGCCGCGCCTGCGCCTGTCCTCGCTCGATCCGGTGGAGATCGACGATGATCTGTTCCGCTTGATCGCCGAGGAGCCGCGCCTACTGCCGCATCTGCATATCAGCCTGCAGGCCGGCGATGACATGGTGCTGAAGCGCATGAAGCGACGCCATCTGCGCGGCGATGCCATCGCCTTCGTGGAGAAGGTGAAGGATCTCCGTCCCGATATGGTGTTCGGTGCCGACCTGATCGCCGGCTTCCCGACCGAGACCGACGATATGTTCGAGAACACGCTGCGCAGCGTGGAAGAGTGCGATCTTACGTACTTGCACGTGTTCCCTTACAGCGAGCGCCCCGGCACGCCGGCGGCGCGCATGCCGCAGGTGCCGGTGGAAATCCGCAAGGAGCGTGCGGCCCGCCTGCGCGCGGTGGGGGAGGCGCGGCTGGCCAACTACCTCGCCTCGCGCATCGGGACCGAGGCCGAAGTGCTGATGGAAAAGCCCGGTATCGGGCGTACCGAGCATTTCGCGCCCATCGCCCTCGACACCGACGTCGCGCCTGGCACCATCCTGCGTGCCAGGGTAACCGGCGCCGGGGCGGAGCAGCTTACCGGCCAGACCGTCGATATCCGGACCGCCGCATGACCGACCAGAATACCGAGACCGAAGCGCGCAAGCCGGGCTGGCTGGCGCGGCTGAAACAGGGGCTTGCCCGCACCTCCGCCAAGCTGGGCGGCGGCATCATCGGGCTGTTCACCAAGCGCAAGCTGGACGAGGCCACGCTGGAGGAGCTGGAAGAGCTGCTCATCCAGGCCGATCTCGGCGTGAAGACCTCGGCCAAGCTGACCGCCAACCTGGCACGCGAACGCTTCGAGAAGGAAGTGACGTCGGAGGAAGTCCGTCAGGCCTTCGCCGACGATATAGCGGAAATCCTGACCCCGGTCGCGCTGCCGCTGACGCTCGACCCCGCCAACCGGCCGCATGTCGTGCTGGTGGTCGGCGTGAACGGTACCGGCAAGACCACGACCATCGGCAAACTGGCCAAGCAGTTCCGCGATCAGGGCAAGAAGGTCATGCTGGCGGCCGGCGATACCTTCCGTGCCGCCGCCGTCGAGCAGCTGAAGATCTGGGGTGAGCGCACCGGCGCGCCGGTCATTGCCGGGCCGGAGAATTGCGATGCCGCCTCGCTGGCCTTCGATGCGCTGAAGCAGGCGAAGGCGGAAGGCGCCGATGTGCTGCTGATCGATACCGCCGGCCGGCTGCACAACAAGGCCGCGCTGATGGACGAGCTGAAGAAGGTGATCCGCGTCATCACCAAGCTGGAGCCGTCGGCGCCGCATTCCACCGTGCTGGTGCTGGATGCCACCACCGGCCAGAACGCCCATGCCCAGGTCGAAACCTTCCGCGAGATGGTGAATGTGACCGGCCTGGTAATGACCAAGCTGGACGGCACCGCGCGTGGCGGTGTTGTGGTGGCGCTGGCCGATGTCTTCGGCCTGCCGGTCCATGCGGTCGGCGTCGGTGAGGGGGCGGACGATCTGCGCCCCTTCGATGCCAACAGCTTCGCGCGCAACCTGATGGGGCTGGAATAGGCGCTATACGCTCCGCGCCCGGACGGTACGCCCCGCCGGGAAGGTCACGCGCACGATGGTGCCGCGGCCGGGCCAGCTCTCGATCTCCATCTCGCCATCATGCAGGCCGATCAGGCTGTCGATGATCGCAAGGCCAAGGCCGGTTCCCTGAATCTTGTGTTTCGCGGCCCGGCTGGCGCGGCCGAAGCGCTGGCGGATCAGCGGAATTTCCTCCGGCTCGATGCCGATGCCGGTGTCGGAGACGAGAACCTGGATCGCCGCCGAGGCGGTCAGCACGGCGGATACCGAGACCTGCCCGCCGGCCGGCGTGAACTTGATCGCGTTGGAGATCAGATTGACCAGGATCTGGCGTGTCATGCGCTCGTCCGCCAGCAGATGCGGCAGGCCGGGCGGCACGTCGTTGGTCAGCTCGATCTCGGCACTCTCCGCCCGGTCCGCGAACAGCCGGATCGCGCCCTGGACCAGGCTGGCGACATGGACATGGCTTTCGATCAGCGTCAGCCGTCCGGCCTCGATCTTGGCCAGGTCCAGCAGGTCGTCGATGAATTCCAGCAGGTGCCGTCCGCTGGCGTGGATATCCTCGGCATAGTCGCGGTAGCGCGGATTGTCGAAGGGGCCGAAATATTCGCCCAGCATCACTTCCGAAAAGCCGATGATCGCATTCAGCGGCGTGCGCAGCTCGTGGCTCATATTGGCCAGGAAATCGCTCTTCGCGCGGTTGGCGATTTCCGCCTCTTCCTTTGCGCTGCGCAGCTCGTCTTCTGCCGCTGCGCGTTCGGTGACGTCGATCACCTGGGCGATGACCTGCGGATCGCCACCCTCTGTCGGGCTGATCACCGCCGTCGTCATCAGCCCGACGACGATATCGCCCGACTTGGTGATGTAGCGTTTCTCGAACTGGAATTCGCCGTGGCCGTTCTGTGCCTGCACTGACAGCCGCTGCTCAAGCGCCACCGCGTCATCGGGGTGCGTGACGTCGCGCACCACCATCTGCATCAGCTCTTCCCGGCTGTAACCTACGAAGCGGCAATAGGCGTCGTTCATCCGGATGTAGCGGCCTTTCATGTCGACCACGGCCATGCCCATCGGCGAGCGCTCGAACAGCAGTCGGAACAGGGCTTCCTTCCTGGCCTCTTTGGCGTCGCGCCGGGTGATTTCCGTGGCGTCGCTGGTGATGACCAGCGTGGCGCCATCGGCCAGCCTTTCCTCACGCAGGGTGATGACCCGGCCATCCCTGTGCGGCAGCGTTAGCGTACCCTGGGGATTGCTGTGATAGGCAATGCGGTAGGCCAGCCATTGTTCGACCTGTTCCGGCGTGCGTTCCGGCTGCAGGTTCTGGATGTTTGCGCGCAGGATGTCGAAATAGTGGTTGCCGGGAACAAGCAGCTCCGCAATGTGCGGGAAAAGCGCCCGGTGCCGGCTGTTGCACAGGACCATCCGATCATCGGCGTCGAACAGCACGATCCCCTCGGAGGAAAGGTCGAGCGCTTGAACAAGACGCATCGCCGCGATGTTGGCGGTATCGACCTCGCGGACCTGATCGGTGATGTTCTGGCAGGTGCCGCGATACCCTTGGAAACGTCCCTCGGCGTCGAAGACCGGGTTGCCGGAGACGCTGACCGTGCGCTCCTTGCCGTCCGGATCGAGATAGCTATAGCGGTAATCGAAAAAAGGGCGGTGATTTGCCAGATCGTCCAGATGCCGGTGCCACGCCGCCACATCCTTGCGCGGCATGCCGACCTCGGCGCGGGTCTTGCCGAGGAACCCGGCGGGATCGTAGCCGGTCTCCGTTCTGAACTCGTCGGACAGGTAGGAAAACCGCAGCTCGGAATCGGTTTCCCAGCGCCACAGCCGGGCAAGGCGCGGCACTTCGCGCAGTTTTTCGAGCTCCGCTTCAAGGCTGGCAAGACGCGCCTGCAGGGCCTCCATATCGGTGGCCTGCGTCGGGTCAGGAGGGGGATTGCTCTCGCCGGCCATGCCTGGTTTTCGTCCTTACCGCGTCATGCGCCTCGCAAGAGACCGCGCGTGGCCAGATTGCGCATCAGGGCGCGGGTGCCGAACTCCCAGGGCGGAATACGGTCCGTCCGGTTTACACGGTTGACCAGCCGGCCCAGCTTCGCGCTGGTGATCGTCACCAGATCGCCAACCTTATGCGTGAAGCCCTGGCCGGGCGCATCACGATCCTCGACCGGGGCAAACAGCGTGCCGGTGAACAGCACCAGCCCATCGGGATACTGATGGTTGGCACCGATGGTCTGGGCGGCAAGGTCGGTCACGTCGCGGCTGATCTCGGCCATGGAGCTGCGGCCATCCAGGCGGAAGCCATCCTCGCCTTCGACGGTCAGCGACAGCTCCGCCTGGCGGACATCCTCCAGCGTGAAGCTGGCATCGAACAGGCGGATAAAGGGGCCGATGGCGCAGGAGCCGTTATTGTCCTTCGCCTTGCCCAGCAGCAGGGCGCTGCGCCCCTCGACGTCGCGCAGATTGACGTCATTGCCGAGACTGGCGCCGACGATCCGTCCGGCGGGGGAGACTGCCAGCACGATCTCCGGCTCCGGGTTGTTCCAGGAGGAGATCGGGTGGATGCCGATCTCCGCACCGCAGCCGACCGCCGACATCGGTTGTGCCTTGGTGAAGATTTCCGCATCCGGGCCGATGCCGACTTCCAGATATTGCGACCACAAACCACGGGCCATCAGGGCCTGCTTCAGCCGCAGGGCGGCGTCCGAGCCGGGCTTCACGGCGCGCAGATCGTCGCCGATCTCGGCCACGATCAGCTTGCGCACGCCCTCGGCGGCGGCAGGGTCACCCTTCGTCTGTTCCTCGATCACCCGTTCCAGCATGGAGCGCGCGAAGGTCACGCCGGCAGCCTTCACCGCCTGCAGGTCGCAGGGCGCCAGCAGCCAGGGCTTCTGCGGGTCGCGGCTGTCGGCCCTGCTGTTGGCCAGCAGAGCCTCGACCGGCGCTAGTGCCTCGCCGTCTGCCTCCTGCAGGGCGGCGGCCGGGTCGGGCGTATCCAGCAGGTCGGCAACGGTCGGCCAGTGCCGCGTAACATCGACAACCATGCCATCGCGAAGGGTTATGACGCACGGACCGGCAATGGCAGGGTTCCAGGCGCGCCCCACCAGCGTCGCCCCCCGCCAGTCTTCCGGCAAGATTTCCAGCCCCAGTTCATTACGCATCGTTTCCTCGACGCAAGTTCTTGTCGTTCGGACAGTAGCAGGCCAATACTTCCAGGCAATAATAACGTGTAGTCCGAAAGGAATGCTGATGCCTGCCGAAATGGCAAAGGCTGGCCGGGCAGGCGATCCGCCGCGCAAGGTTGTTTCGATTGGCGAATGCATGGTGGAGCTGCGCGACCGCCCGGACCAGCTGTCCCGCGCGTTCGGCGGCGATACGCTGAACACGGCGGTTTATCTGGCGCGGCTGGGCATTCCGGTCGCCTATCTGACGGCACTGGGGGACGATCCCTACAGTGCCGAGATGCTGGCCGCCTGGCGTGCCGAAGGCGTGGGGTGCGGCGATGTCGCGATCCTGCCCGGCAAGCTGCCCGGCCTGTATGCGATCCGCGTCGATTCTGGTGGGGAGCGCTCCTTCTTCCACTGGCGTACTGCCGCCGCCGCGCGCGACATGATGAAGGACGCCGCCGGCGACCGCATCGCCGATGCCATCGCGCGTACCGGCTGCGCCTATCTGTCGGCGATAACCCTGTCCATTCTGGATGCGGCCAGCCGGGCGCGGCTGAATGGCGCGCTGGACGCGCTACGCGGCGCCGGCGGTCTGGTCGCCTTCGACAGCAATTACCGGCCGCGCAACTGGTCCGGCCGCGAGGCTGCCCGCCTTGCCGTGCAGGCGACGCTGGCGCGGGTCGATATCGCGCTGCCGACCTTCGAGGACGAGCAGGCTTTGTTCGATGACCCGACGCCGGAGGCGACCCTGGCCCGGCTGAGCGCGCTGGGCGTGCCCGAAATCGTGGTGAAGCGCGGCCCCGCCCCGGCGCTGGTTGCGTTCGGCGGGCGGACTTGGCAGATTCCTCCCGAGCTGGTTGCCGAGCCCGTGGACACTACCGCGGCCGGCGATGCCTTCAATGCCGGCTATCTGGCCGCCCGTCTGCGCGGGCAGGAACCGCCGGCGGCAGCACGCGAGGGACACCGCCTTGCTGCCGCCGTCATCCGTCATCCCGGCGCGATCATTCCGGTCGCCGCCATGCCCACAGGTGAGCTTTTCGCATGACCATCCGCTTCTATGACCTCGTCGGAACCGATCAGCGCCGCATGAGCCCCTATGGCTGGCGCGTGCGCATGGCGCTTGCCCATAAGGGGCTGGACTCCGAATGGGTGCCGGTGCGCTTCACCGACAAGGAGATCATCGGTTTTTCCGGCCAGAAGCTGGTGCCGGTGCTGGTCGATGGCGACACGACAATCCATGACAGCTGGGCCATCGTGAACCACCTGGAGACAGCCTATCCCGACCGGCCCAGCATCTTTGGCGATTCTGGCGGGAAAGCGCTGGCCGAATTCGTCATGCACTGGACCAACACGCAGGTGCATCCGCACCTCATCAAGCTGATCCTCGGCGATGTGTTCAGGATCGTGCTGCCGGAGGACCAGTCCTATTTCCGCGAGAGCCGGGAAAAGCGCTTCGGCATGACGCTGGAAGCCTTCACCGACCAGTCGCCGGAACGGCTGGCGGCCTTCCGCGCGGCGCTGGAGCCGATGCGGCTCTGCCTGGCGTCGCGGCCCTATCTGGCCGGTGCGGCGCCCTCCTATGCCGATTATGCGCTGTTCGGCAGCCTGCAATGGGCACGCTGCGGCAGTCCGCTGAAGCTGCTGGACCCTAGCGACCCGCTCTACGGCTGGCGGCAGCGCCTGCTGGAGAGCTTCGACGGCATGCCGGGCAAGGCGGTGGGCTTCGCGGCCTAGGCCGCGGCTTCCAGCTTCTCCGCGAGGTCCAGCAGCATCCAGTCGCTGCCGGGCAGGCCGGCGATGGAGATGCCCAGCGGGCAGCCATCCAGCTTTGCCAGCGGCAGGGTCATCTGCGGCATGCCGGTCAGGCCGCCGGTGCAGGTCAGCTTCAGCATGGCGGCGCGGTAGGCGCCCTCGGCTGCTCCCGACATGCTCTTCAGCGGCGCCGGCCCGCTGGAGGCCGGCAGGCACAGCACATCGCCCGGCTGCAGCATGGCGGCTAGGCGCTGGCGCGCTTTCTCCCGCACCTTGCCAGCCTCGGCGACCTGTTCCGCCGTCACCTGCCGGCCAAGGTTGAAGCGCTCGGCGATTTCCGGCGCCATCTTCGGCTTGGTCTTGGCGATCCATTCGCCATGCGCCTGCCAGGCCTCATGGCCCTGGATCTGGCGGAAGGCGGCGAACCAGACATCGAAGCCGTCCGGGTTCAGCGTCGCGTAATGGCGCGGCCCGACCGCGGCGATCAGCCGGTCCACCAGCGGCTTCAGCGCGGCGCGCACATCCGCGCTCACCAGGTCGAAGCAGTCGGTGGCGATCACCAGCCGGCCGTCGGGGAAGCTTTCGCGCGGCCCCAGCAGTACCTCGCCGATGCGGGCCATGGTGCGGGCGTCGCGGGTGAACCAGCCGACCGTGTCGAAACTGTCGGCCAGCGGCACCAGCCCGTCCTTTGCCACCCGCCCGTGCGTGGTGCGGATGCCATAGAGGCCGCAATTGTTTGCCGGCACGCGGATGGAGCCGCCGGTATCGGTTCCGAGTGCGGTATCGACCAGTCCGCCCGCCACGGCGGAAGCGGAGCCGCTGGAGGAGCCGCCGGGCAGCCGGTCGGGGCCGGCCGGATTCACTGGCGTGCCGTAATGCATGTTCACGCCGGCCAGGCTGTAGGCCAGCTCGTCGGTGATGGTCTTGCCGTACAGGGAAGCACCGGCGTCCAGCAGCTTGCGGACCGAGGAGGCGGTGGCCGTCGCCGGTGCGTGGGTTGCCAGCCAGTCGGGATTACCGGCCCCGGTCACATGGCCTTCGATATCGAACAGATCCTTCGCAGCGAAGGTGAGGCCGGACAGCGGCCCGCCCGGCTTGCCCTCGATATGGATATCGCCATGCGGGCAGAAGCAGCCCAGCCGGTTGTCCAGTGCCATCGGTCTCTCTTCGTTTGCGGGTAAGGTCGGATGAAATGTGTCAGCAGCCCAGCTTGTCGGCGAGATCCGTGAAGCTGTCGGCGGCAAGCTCGATGCCGGGTTCGACGGCCAGGTCGCGGGTCTGGCCGGGGCCATGTTCGGTCGGCCGGGCGACGAACGCCGTGCGGAGGCCGCTTTTTGCGGCGGCATGCAGGTCGGCATTATGGGCGGCGACCATCATGCACTGCGCCGGCGCCAGGCCCAGCAGTTCCGCCGCTGCCTCATAGGCGCGGGGCTGCGGCTTGTAGGCGCGCGCCACTTCCGCGCCCAGGATCGCATCCCAGGGCAGGCCGGCGCGCTTGGCCATGTTCACCATCAGCGCGACATTGCCGTTCGACAGGGTGGCGATGACGAATTTGCTTTTCAGCCGGGTCAGCCCCTCGACGACATCCGGCCAGGGGTCGAGCCGGTGCCAGGCCCGGTTCAGCCGGTCGATCTCCTCCTCCGGAATGCCGGTGACGCCAAACCGGTCGAGCAAGGTGAGCAGGCTTTCGCGGTGCAAATCGTCCAGCCTGGTCCAGGGGCGGGCGCCGCTGCGCACCTCTTCCATCGAGGGCTGGTAGAGGCTGCGCCAGGCATCGGCGAAGGCATGCCCGTCGAGCCCCAGACCGTGCGAGCGCGCAAAGGCATCGACCTCGCGCGCGATGCTGGTGCGCCAATCGACCACCGTGCCGAACACATCGAACGTTAAGGCCTTTACCGCGGAAAAATCCATGCCCCACCCCCTGCTGCGCCGAAGCTGCCCCTTTGTTGCGTCGCATCCTAGCGCCGGTCGTCCAGCCAATCCATGGGGTGTTATGGTGTTTCTCTCCTGTCAAATCTCAGCGCTTTTTCTTAATCAGTTGATTTCGCCGTAAAATTCCTGTGTATTGCGAAAGAGGAGGGGATGATGCGGATTCTATTGGCGCTTCTGGCAATTGCCGTCCTGGGAGGGTGCGCTGCGACGCAAAAGCCGCAGGCGCCTTCGGTTGCCGTTCTGCCGCCGCAAGAAGAGCCGCTGCTGAACCCCTATCCGGAAACGGACGAGTTCCTGCAATGCGTGCCCTTTGCCCGCACCGTTTCCGGCGTCGAGATCTATGGCGATGCTTGGACCTGGTGGGGCCAGGCCGAGGGGCGCTATGCCCGCGGCAAGGCGCCGAAGGTGGGGGCGGTGCTGGCGCTGCGGAAGACCGGCCGGTTGCGCCTCGGGCATGTCGCGGTGGTCGTTGCACAGATCGACGAGCGGCGTCTACTTGTCAGTCACGCGAACTGGGGCGGGGACTCCCGGACGCGGGGAAAAATTCACACGCGCCAGCCAGTAATGGATGTCTCTCCAGCCAATGACTGGAGCCAGCTGCGCTTCATGAACACGCAAGGATCATTTGGAAGTGTCTATCCTGCGCATGGCTTCATTTACCCGGCGCAGTCAGTGGCAACGCTGACAAGATAACGGGAAATTCAATTGTGTAAAAATTTATGAAAATCTGCAGATGAAGAGTTGAGGTTTTGGTTTTCATAAATGGAGTGATTTTTCTTTTTTGAATTAACATTAGTTTAACGATTTACAACGAATCTGTTATCTTCACAGCTGTCCTATATATCCAAAGATGGGGGACTCGATGTTTCTGTGGAAGAAGGACATTCATATCGAACCGGGGATGCGGGTCGAGACCTTGAGCCGCTGGGGCGACACGAGCTGGATGATCGAGGGGGTCGTCAGCATTGAAGGGATTGCCCATGCCCGACTGATGCCGGTTGATCCGTCGCGCGATTCGATCACCATCGCGGTGTCGGCACTGGCTGACAAGCAGCGCTTCCGGGTGCATCCGATGGCAGCCCTCGCCGGCTGAAGCCGGTACTTGCCCGCGCAGGCTTCCATCGGGCCCTTTCCGCCGTCTGTACGCCACAGGCGGCACCCCGGCCGTGTTCCGCTCGCTCTCGCTTCGGCGGGGACTTGATCAGGTATTTCCCCTCTCCTACATAAGGCATGGCGGCGCCAATCGGGCCGCCGGCTTCAGGCGCCGCTTACCGGGCCTTCTGAAGCCGTCTCAAGACCGTCTCGCTCATCGGGAGGAGAGGAAGGTCGTATGACGCGCATGCCTGCATTCAACAGCCCGTTCCTTCTGGGCTTCGATCATTTCGAGCGGGCGCTGGACCGCATCAGCAAGGCGTCCACCGAAAGCTATCCCCCGTACAATATTGTGCAGACCGGCCCGAACGAGCTTCGGATCACGCTGGCCGTCGCGGGTTTCGGCCCCGAGGCGCTGGAAGTGCTCGTCGAGGGAAACCAGTTGCAGATTCGTGGCCGGCAGGTCGAGGAGACGGAGCGGGTCTTCGTTCATCGCGGCATTGCCACCCGTCAGTTCCAGCGCAGCTTTGTGCTTGCCGAGGGGCTGAAGGTCAGTGCGGCGACCCTGAACAATGGCCTGCTGCACGTCGATCTGGAACGCCCGGAGCCAGAAGCGGCGGTCCAGCGCATCGCGATCAAGACGGTATCTTAACCAATCATCAGTGATTTGCCCCCACTATGGGGCGTCCGGACCGGGCGCAGGCTGCTTGCCACAGGCCGCCCGGAGGAATATGGGATAGTGACCATGAACATGCTTCAGAAATTCCACCCGATGTCGCATCAGGATCTGGTCATGCTGGGTCTGAACGATGTGGCCTATATCCGCAGGGTCTCTTCAAAAGAGGGTCCGGCCAGCTTTGCCATCCATGCGGCAGATGGCACCGAAATGCTGGTCGTGGACAATGTCGCGCTGGCGATGGCGACGATCCGCCAGAACGACATGGAGCCGCTGCTGGTTCATTGATCGGGCCAGGGGATCGAATCAGAGCGCCCTTGCGGCGCCCGGTTCCAGCCTTTTAGGGCTCTCCGCTTCTCAGGCGGCGTGGCTGGCCGGCGCCTGGGTCAGCACGGCATAGAGCCCGTCCGCCGTGTCGCAGCCGCGCAGCTTGCTGCAAATGGTGCGGTCGCGCAGCAGGCGGGAGACGCGCGCCAGCGCCTTCAGATGATCCGCACCTGCCGATTCCGGCGCCAGCAGCAGGAAAATCAGATCGACCGGCTCGTCATCAATCGAATCGAAATCGATCGGCTTGTCCAGCCGGGCGAAGATGCCGTAGAGGCGCGTCAGCTCCGGCAGCTTGCCATGCGGAATGGCGATGCCATTGCCCACGCCGGTGGTGCCCAGGCGCTCGCGCTCCAACAGCACTTCGAAAATCCGCCGCTCCTCCAGACCGGTGAGGTCGGCGGCCTTGCGCGCAAGCTCCTGCAAAGCCTGCTTCTTGCTGGTCGCCCGCAGAGAGGCGATCACGGCATCTGGCGAGATCAGGTCCATAATTTCCATGATTGAAACGGCCCCGTTGTGTCTGTTGCGGGGCGGGCACGGCCCGCCCGTTCCTACATCTGGGGATCGATCCACCCTATATTGCCGTCCTCACGCCGATAGACGACGTTCAGCCGGCCGTTTGAAGCAAGGCGGAACATCAGTACCGGCTTGCCGCCAAGATCCATCCGCATGGCCGCATCACGCGGCGTCAGCGTGGGAATTTCCGTCTTCATTTCGGCGACGATCAGCGCGTCATCGCCGACAGGCTCCGCCCCGTCTTCTTCCGGTTCGGGCGCCAGAACATAGTGCTGTGCCGACAAGGCGTCTTCAGCCCTGGCCGCGTTCTTGTGGTGGTCGCGCAGCCGGCGCTTGTAGCGCCGCAACTGCTTGGCGATCCGGTCGCAGGCATTGTCGAAGGCGACATAGGCGTCATCCGCCTGGCCGCTGGCCTGCACGTCGATGCCCCGTCCGACATGCACGTCGATATCGGCGGTGAACATCACCGCATCGCGTGACATGACGACATTGGCTTCAAGCGCCGACCCGAAATACTTCTCGATCTCGGAACGCAGATTGCTGTCGATATGCTGGCGCAAGGCGTCGCCGACATCAATCTGCTTGCCCTTGACGGTGAGCTGCATCGAGCACCCCGTTTCTTGTGTTTATCCACTCCGCCGGTCCGCCGCCGATGCGGATTTTATCCGGCAAGAGGCGCGGACCATACTGCCCCCGCCTGAAGAGTCAAGCTTAGCCGCGCCGGCCTGGCAAGGCCTTGACAAAAGCAAAAATTGGGTTTGCCGGATCACAGTCCAAGGCTTTTTTCCCGACGGCGCTGGACCGATGAGGGAATGCGCATGGATTCCCGATACTTGGCGACCGTTCTTCGGGCGATATCTATGCCGCCATTCTGCAAGATCTCGACAATCCGGTCATCCGACAGCACGCCATCGGCGGGCTCCGCATCGATCAGCGACTTGATGCGGAAGCGCACCGCCTCGGCGGAATGGCTCTCGGCACCGTCCATCGCCGAGATCGCGGCGCTGAAAAAAAACTTCAGTTCGAACACGCCACGCGGGCCGGCGATGTACTTGTTCGCGGTGACGCGGCTCACTGTACTTTCATGCATGCCGATGGCGTCCGCGATGTCGCGCAGCACCAGCGGGCGCAGATGGCCAATGCCATGCCGGAAAAAGGCATCTTGCTGGCGGACGATCTCGCCCGCCACCTTGACGATGGTGGTGGCGCGCTGGTGCAGCGACTTCACCAGCCAGTTCGCCGATTGCAGCTGCTCCGACAGGTAATCCTTGTCCTCCCGGCGCAGGCCGCCGCGGCTGATCGCGGCATGGTAGCGCCGGTTGACCAGCACGCGTGGCAGGGTGTCGCTGTTCAGCTCGATCTCCCAGCCGCCATCGGCGGCCGGGCGCATCAGCACATCGGGAATCAGTGTCGGCGGTGCTTCATGCTCGAACCGCTCGCCCGGCTTCGGGTTCAGCGCCTTGATCTCCCCCACCATGTCGGCGAGGTCCTCATTATCGACGCCGCAGATCCGGCGCAGGGCTGCGAGGTCACGGCGCGCCAGCAGCTCCAGATTGTCGAGCAGCGCCTGCATCGCCGGGTCCAGCCGGTCCTTCTCGCGCAGCTGCAGGGCCAGGCATTCCTTCAGCGAGCGGGCGAAGATGCCGGGCGGGTCCAGCCGCTGCAGCCGGTCCAGCACAGACTCCACCTGTTCCAGCGTACAGCCGAGCGAGTCCGCCACGGTCTCGCAGCCGGCAGTGAACCAGCCGCAATCGTCCAGCAGCCCGATCATGTAGCTGGCGATGGCACGCTCCACCGGGTCGGCGAAATCCGCCCCGACCTGTTCGTTCAGATGGTCGGACAGGCTTTTCTCCGAGGCCAGCGTGCGGTCGCGCTGGTCCTCCTCGTCGCTGAAATCGCCACCGCCGCCGCCGGAGGTCTTCCAGTTCAGCGATTCGCCGTCGCTGCCCTCGCCGGTATATTCGTTGCTGCTCCAGAGATTCTGGTCGCCGGAGTCGGAATCCAGCGGCCCGTCGCCCTCGCCTGGCAGGGTGCCGCTGCCGGTCAGCAGGGAGGTGTCCTGCCGGTCGGAGGAGGCCAGGGGCATATCGTCGCGGTCGAGATCGGCGTCTATGCCACCCTCGATGCGGATGTCGCCATCGCCATCGTCGCGCTCCAGCAGCGGGTTCTGCTCGATCTCGCGCTCGATAAAGTCGGCCAGTTCCAGGTTGGAGAGCTGCAGCAGCTTGATGGCCTGCTGCAGCTGCGGCGTCATCACCAACGCCTGCGACTGTCTCAGGTCTAACCGCTGCGCCAATGCCATGACCGTTCCGCCCCGCCCGACCGGTTATGTACGCATCACAAGCTGAACCGTTCCCCGAGATAGACCCGGCGAACGTCGGCATCGTCCACGATCTCGGACGGCACACCCTCCATCAGCACACGCCCGTCATGCAGGATGTAGGCGCGGTCCACGATCTCCAGCGTCTCGCGCACATTATGGTCGGTGATCAGCACGCCGATCCCCCGGTCCTTCAGGTGCGAGACAAGGTCGCGGATATCGCCCACGGCGATGGGGTCGATGCCGGCCAGCGGCTCGTCCAGAAGGATGAAGCTGGGGCGCGAGGCGAGCGCGCGGGCGATCTCGACACGGCGGCGCTCGCCGCCGGACAGCGCCATGGACGGCGTGCGGCGCAGATGGGTGATGGAGAATTCCGCCAGCAGCTCGTCCAGCTGTTCCTCGCGCCGCGCCGGGTCGGCCTCGACCACCTCCAGCACCGCGCGAATGTTCTGCTCCACGGTCAGGCCGCGGAAGATCGAAGCCTCCTGCGGCAGGTAGCCGATACCGAGGCGCGCGCGCCGGTACATCGGCAGGTCGGTGATGTCCTCCCCGTCCAGGGCGATGGTGCCGTAGTCGGGCGCGATCAGCCCGGTGATGATGTAGAAGCAGGTGGTCTTGCCGGCGCCGTTCGGGCCCAGCAGCCCGACCGCCTCGCCGCGCTGCACGGAGACGCTGACGCCGCGCAGAACCGGCCGCTTCTTGTACTGCTTGCCGAGATTGACAGCGGACAGCCCCCGGTTGTCGGCGACCAGGCGCGGGCCTGCGCCGGTGCCGGTGGCCTCGCTCTCGGCGGCGGATCGGGGACCGTGCTGGTTCATCGCCATCCTTTCTTGCCCTTACTCTGGGGAGGGGCCTATTGCGTCCTGCGGCCGGGCAGCGAACTGCCCTCCTGCGGCACGAAGATACCTTTTACCCGGCCATCCCCGCCTGTGCCAGCCAGCAGCCTGCTGACGCCGGTGCGCAGATTCACCTCGGCGCGCTGGCCATTCAGCTGGTTCTTGCCCTGGGTGATCTTCACATCTCCAGACAGGACTGCCGTCTCATTGGCCACAGTATAGACGGCTTGCCGGCTGCGTGCGATTTCGTTCGGCGTGGTGATGACGACATTGCCATCGGCATCGACACGGGAAAGCTGCTGCTTGCCGGCCTTGTCCTCGGTGAAGCGCGCGGTCAGCGTATCGGCCCGGATTGTCCGGTCGCCGCGCTTGGCGACGGCATCGCCCACCGCGACGGCCCTCTTTTCCTGCTGGAAATAGTCGATGCGCTCGCGCGCCGTTACCGTGTCCTCGGCCGATACCAGCCGCAGATCCTGTCCGGTCAGGCGCATCCGCTGGCTGTCGATGTCATAGACCGCGCGGTCGCCATAGGCGGTTTCCGTCGGCGAGGCAATGCGCACATTGCCGTCGGCCTCCAGTTGGAAGATCTGGGTGCTGCCATCCGCCGCCTCGCGGTAGCTCGCGATCAGCCGGTCGGCGCGCACCGTCACCTCGCCCTGCGTCGCCCTTGCATTGCCACGCGCGATGTACTGGCGCGCATCGCGCAGCCATTCGATGCCGTTATCGGCCTCCACCGTCACCGGGGCGTTGCCGCCGCCAAGGGTGGACAGTGCCTGCGCGCCGGCCGGCGTGGCGGCGGGCAGGGCGGCAAGGCAGAGCAGCGCGGTGATGAGGGCGGCGGGCAGGACGGCGGGCAGGAGGGCGGACAGGAAGGACGGAAGGGAAAGCCTGGCGGATCTCGGCATTGTCGGGGTCATCCTCCCGCCGCGGGATACATGACGAGGCGCGACTTGCCGGTGAACAGGATGCGCGCGCCACGGTCGAGAATCTGGAAGCCTTCGGCCTCGATGTCGCCGCCGGGACCCTGCCCGGTGACTGTTTGCTCGCCGGCAGCCGTGCCGGCCTTCAGATCGATCAGGGCCGATTCCGAACGGAACTCGTAGCCCGAATCGTGGAAGATGTTCACCGCCCCCTTCAGGTCAATGGATTGCCGGTCGCGGTGATAGAGGCCGTCGCTGGCGGTCAGTGCGACCCATGAGCCATCCTGCAGCGCGATATCGGCCTTGGGATGATCCAGTGTCACTAGGTTGGAATTGCCGCTGGATTGCGTGGCGACGTCGGCGGTGACGTTGAAAGGCTGGTTGCGGTCGTCGGTACCGACATAGCGCGGGTTCACCATGCGCAGGGTTTCGGCATCGCGCTGATCGATGCGTACCGCGTTCAGCCGGAAGCGGCCATCGTCGGAGATCAGTTCCGGCCAGGCGATCACGAGCCCGACCAGGACCACCGCGATCGACGGCAGCAGCACCTTCATCAAGAAGACCATGCGGCTGTAGCCGGCGAGCGGCAGACGGCGCGCGCGCCTGCTCTTGGGCGGCATCGGGGCCGGCCAGTCGGCGTTTGCGTCCTGCGGAATGTGCGTCTGGCTGCTCACTGTCTCCCCTGGGGGATTTCCCCCGGTCTTCTTAATGCCGGTCTTCTTGCGCCCGTCTATCTTATGCCTGCGGTATCGGCGTGGCGCTCTGGCATCATGTTTGCAGGGCGCCGCCCGCGGATTATGGGCGGCAGACTCCTGACGGTCAACGAAACCGCGGATGTCCCTGTCAGATATGTCGGCTCAGATATGTGGACTCCGGCCCCCGAGGCCAAGAGTTATGCCAGGCGCAAGGCGCTAATGCGCGAAGATATCCTCTTCCGCCCAGCCGCCGAGATCGAGTGCGGCACGGGTCGGCAGGAAGCGGAAGCAGGCCTCCGCGATTTCCGTGCGCCCCTCGCGCGCCAGGCGCTCGTCCAGCACTGCCTTCAGCTTGTGCAGATGCAGGACGTCGGAGGCGGCATAGGCCAGCTGCTCCTGGGTCAGCTCATCAGCACCCCAGTCGGAGGATTGCTGCTGCTTCGACAGATCGACGCCCAGCAGCTCGCGGCACAGATCCTTCAGCCCGTGGCGGTCGGTATAGGTGCGCACCAGCTTGGAGGCAATCTTCGTGCAGTAGAGCGGTGCTGTCTCGACGCCCAGATAATGCCGGAACACGGCAATGTCGAAGCGGGCATAATGAAACAGCTTGGTGACCTTGCGGTCGGTCAGCAGCCGCTTCAGGTTCGGCGCGTCGTACTGGCCGGGCGCGAACTGCACCAGATGGCTCTCGCCATCGCCGGCCGAAAGCTGCACGAGGCACAGCCGGTCGCGGCCGGGGCGCAGGCCCATGGTCTCGCTGTCGAGGGCAACGCAGGTGCCGAGGTCGAGGCCGTCGGGCAGGTCGCCTTTATGAAGATGGATTGTCAACAGTACCTCCGGTCTCTGTCCGGCTGGCGCCGGTATGATGACCGCCGGCCTGTTTATGCCAGCTGCTCTTGCGACATGGTGCAAGAGATGGTGCCCAGGAGAAGACTCGAACTTCCACGACCTTTCGGCCACAGGTACCTGAAACCTGCGCGTCTACCAATTCCGCCACCTGGGCACGGCTTGGAGCGCCGTAAAATCGAGAAGAGACGGGCTTCTGTCAACACGATTCTTCATGGTTTTGAAAAATCTTTCGCGCCCCGTGCCCGCTTCCCGTGCCCGCCCCGGAAAAGAGCCGCTAAATAGATGCGCCGGGTCGATTTACCTGCCATGACCGGTGTAGTATGAGAGGCGCGCAGGCAATGTCGCGGGTGCACCCGCCAGGCTGAGGATTGGGCAATGAGCGATAAGGTGGTGACGGTTTTCGGCGGTTCGGGCTTTATCGGCCGCTATGTCGTCCAGCGGCTGGCCAAGACCGGCGTGCGCGTCAATGTCGCGGTGCGCCATGTCGAGCGCGCGAAATTCCTGAAGCCAATGGGCAATGTCGGCCAGATCACGCCGATCAGCTGCGACATCACCGACGCGGAGTCGGTTGCGCGCGCCGTGCAGGGCGCCGATGCGGTCGTCAATCTGGTCGGCATCCTGTATCCCTCGGGTCACGGTCACGGTTTCGATGCGGTGCATCACCAGGCGGCCCGGACCATTGCCGAGGCCGCGAAGGCGGCAGATGCCAGGGCGCTGGTGCAGATCTCTGCGATTGGTGCCGATGCCGAGTCCGACTCCGCCTATGCGCGTTCCAAGGCGGCGGGTGAGGCAGCTGTCCGTGAGGTTTTCCCGGAAGCCACGATCCTGCGCCCCAGCATCGTGTTCGGGCCGGAGGATGGCTTCTTCAACCGTTTCGCCGCGATGGCGCGGCTGTCGCCGGCCCTGCCGCTGATCGGCGGCGGCCATACGCTGTTCCAGCCGGTCTATGTCGGCGATGTCGCCGATGCGGTGCTGCGTGTCCTGTCCGATCCGAAGGCTCAGGGCAAGATTTATGAGCTGGGCGGTCCGAAGACCTACAGCTTCAAGGCGCTGATGGAGCTGATGCTGGCCACCATCGGCCGCAGCCGCCTGCTGGTGCCGGTGCCGTTCGGCATTGCGGAGCTGCAGGCCAGCGTCCTGCAGCTGCTGCCGGTGCCGCCGCTGACCCGCGATCAGGTGACGCTGCTGAAGCGCGACAATGTGGTTTCCGAAGGCGCGCTGACCCTGGCCGATCTCGGTATCGAGCCGACCACGGTCGAAGTCATCCTGCCGGCCTATATGGAGCGCTTCCGGCGGGGCGGGCATTACAGCCGCTACGCAGCGTAAGCCTCAGAGATAGATCAGCGCCAGCAGGGCCGCACCCAGCAGCATCCGGTAGATCACGAAGGGCGTGAAGCTCGCCCGGCGCAGCCAGCGCATCATCAGGGCAATCGCGATCAGCGCCGAGATGAAGGCGAGGCCGGCGCCGATCAGCGCATCCTCGGTCAGCCGCACATCGCCTGCCTCGACAAGGTCGAGCGCGCCCAGCAGCCCGGCGCCGGCGATCACCGGAATCGACATCAGCATGGAAAAACGCGCCGTGTCGGCGCGCTCATAGCCCAGGAAGCGGGCCGCCGTCATGGTGATGCCCGACCGGCTGGTGCCGGGGATGAAGGCCAGCACTTGCGCGAGGCCCAGCAGCAGGGCGGTGCCGATGTTCATGTGTTCGATGCGGCGGACCGTCATGCCGATCTTGTCCGCGACATAGAGCAGCACGCCGAAGCCGATGGTCGCCCAGGCAATGATCGCCACGCTGCGCAGCGCGTCGCCGGCATATTTGTGCAGCAGATAGCCAGCCAGGATGGCGGGGATGGTGGCGATCACCAGATGCACGATCATCCGCTGCCCCGGCGAGCGCTTGCCGCGCAGCGCCAGCATCAGGCCGCGCAGCATCTCCCAGACATCGCGCCAGAAATAGATCAGCACCGCCAGCAGCGTGCCGACATGCACCGCCACATCGAGCAACGGGCCCTGATCCTGCCAGCCGGTGACATAGGGCACCAGAATCAGATGCGCGGAGGAGCTGATCGGCAGGAATTCGGTAATGCCCTGCACCAGGGCGAGAACTATCAGATGAAGCAGCGGCAAGACAGCACCATGCAGGCGAGGAGAGGAGGCGCGGCCAGCCTGCCGCGGCCCTCAAGCGGCTGTCTGTATAGCATTTTGCGAAGGCGCCCCCCATCGTCAAAATAGGTCACTTGTGCGACCTATTTACAAATGACCTTCGCCGGATCAGAATCCGCTCTGATCGGGAAAGAATGAAATTCCTGTTACATAGGTAACAATTCGGCCCTAATCCTGATTTTTTACTCGCCATATGCGGGTTTCATGCGTATAGCAGTCCTCCGGACGGCCTCCGCGAGCAGGCCGGCGGAGGTGCGCGCGCCCTTCCGGCCCCAAAACGGACCGGAAGATGTGCAACGGGGGCAGCGCGCGCCGGAAATGAAGCAATAGGGAGCCAGCCCGATGGCAAGCAAGATGCTGAAGTTCGTCACCGTGCCGCAGAACATGCCCGAAAAGCGGGGTGTCGAGACGCGCCGGCAGGATTTCCAGGAAATCTATTCCCGCTTCGAGCCGAAACATGCCGCCGAGCAGGCCGCGCGCTGCTCGCAGTGCGGCGTGCCCTTCTGCCAGGTCCACTGCCCCTTGCAGAACAACATCCCCGACTGGCTGATGCTGACCGCCGAAGGGCGCCTTGAGGAGGCCTATGAGGTTTCCTCGGCGACCAACAACATGCCGGAAATCTGCGGCCGCATCTGCCCGCAGGACCGGCTGTGCGAGGGCAATTGCGTCATCGAGAAGGGCTTCGAGTCGGTCACCATCGGCTCGGTCGAGAAGTACATCACCGACACCGCCTGGGAGAAGGGCTGGGTGAAGGTACCGAAGCCGCGCCGCGAGCTGGAGCAGTCGGTCGGCATCATCGGCGCCGGCCCGGCGGGCATGGCGGCGGCGGAGCAGCTGCGCAAGAAGGGCTACCAGGTACATATCTACGACCGCTATGACCGTGGCGGCGGGTTGATGATCTACGGCATTCCCGGCTTCAAGCTGGAAAAGGAAGTGGTCGAGCGCCGCACCAAGCTGCTGCAGGATGCCGGCATCATCTATCACTTCAACTGCGATATTGGCCGCGACGTCACGATGGACGAGCTGCGCGAGCGCCATGACGCGGTGCTGATTGCCACCGGCGTCTATAAGGCGCGCGACATCAAGCTGCCGGGCGTGGGGCTGGGCAACATCGTGCCGGCGCTGGATTATCTGGTCGCCTCCAACCGCAAGGGGCTGGGCGACGAGGTGCCGGCCTATGACGATGGCTCTCTGAATGCGGCTGGCAAGAATGTCGTGGTGATCGGCGGCGGCGACACCGCGATGGACTGCGTGCGCACCGCCATCCGCCAGGGGGCCACGTCGGTGAAGTGCCTCTATCGCCGCGACAAGGCGAATATGCCGGGCAGCCAGCGTGAGGTGCATCACGCCGAGGAAGAGGGTGTGGAGTTCGTCTGGCTGTCGGCGCCTGAGGCCTTCATCGGCGACGACACTGTCACCGGCGTGCGCGCCATCCGCATGCATCTGGGCGTGCCGGATGCCACCGGCCGGCAGACGCCGCAGCCGATCGAAGGTTCGTCGGAGACTCATCCGGCCGACCTCGTCATCAAGGCGCTGGGCTTCGACCCGGAAGACCTGCCGGCCTTGTTCGGCGAGCCGGGGCTGGAAGTGACGCGCTGGGGCACGGTGAAGGTCAATCACCGCACCATGATGAGCAAGCTGGACGGCGTGTTCGCTGCCGGCGACATCGTGCGCGGGGCCTCGCTGGTGGTGTGGGCGGTGCGCGATGGCCGGGATGTGGCGGAAAGCATCCACCGCTATGTCCAGGCCAAGGCCGGTGCGGAAACCGAGAAGAGCGCGGGCGGCAAGTCGCTCGCCATGGCATCCTGAGGGAGGGCCGGATAATGGGTATCGAGAAGATCACGCAGGACAGCGGGCAGCAGTTCGTTTCCGAATATCGCCGCAACGCCGAAATCCTGGCCGAGACCGGCCTGTATGATCCGGCTGACGAGCATGATGCCTGCGGCGTCGGGTTCGTCGCCTCGCTGGATGCGACCGCCCGCCGCGACGTGGTCGAGGCCGGCATCAACGCGCTGAAGGCGGTGTGGCACCGTGGTGCTGTCGATGCCGATGGCAAGACCGGCGACGGCGCCGGCATCCACATCGAGATTCCGCAGGATTTCTTCCGCGAAGTCGTCGAGCGTCTGGGCTTCAGGACCGACAGCACGCGCATGGCGGTCGGCCAGGTGTTCCTGCCGCGTACCAGCTTCGACCAGCAGGAGACCTGCCGCTCCATCGTCGAGACCGAGATCCTGAATTTCGGCTATACCATCTATGGCTGGCGCCAGGTGCCGATCAGCATCGAGGTGATCGGCGACAAGGCGAACGCGACCCGCCCGGAGATCGAGCAGATCATGATCTGCAACTCCAAGGGCGTGCCGGAGACGACTTTCGAGCGTGACCTCTACATCATCCGCCGGCGCATCGAGAAGCGGGTGCTGGACGCGCACATCACCGAATTCTACATCTGCTCGCTGTCCTGCCGCTCGATCATCTACAAGGGCATGTTCCTGGCGGAGCAGCTGACGATCTTCTATCCCGACCTGCTGGACGAGCGCTTCGTCTCGCGCTTCGCGATCTATCACCAGCGCTATTCCACCAACACCTTCCCGACCTGGCGCCTGGCCCAGCCGTTCCGCGTGTTGGCGCATAATGGCGAGATCAACACGGTGAAGGGCAACATCAACTGGATGATGTCGCATGAGACGCGCATGGCCGCGCCGGCCTTCGGCGACCATGGCGAGGATCTGAAGCCGGTCATCCAGTCCGGTAGTTCCGACTCGGCAGCACTCGACGCGGTGTTCGAGCTGCTGTGCCAGGGCGGCCGCGAGCTGCCGATGGTGAAGACCATGATGATGCCGGAAGCCTGGGGCGAACATACCGACCTGCCGCAGGCGGTGAAGGACATGTACGCCTACTGCAACTCGGTCATGGAGCCGTGGGACGGCCCTGCGGCGATTGCCGCCTGCTTTGGCGACTGGGTGATCGGCGGCATGGACCGCAACGGCCTGCGCCCGATGCGCTACACCGTCACTGGCGACAAGCTGCTGATCGCCGGCTCCGAGACAGGCATGGTGAAGGTCGATGAAAGCCGCGTCCTGGAGAAGGGCCGGCTCGATCCCGGCGAGATGATCGGCGTCGATCTGGCCACCGGCCGGGTGTTCCATGACGGGCCGCTGAAGGATCATCTGGCCGGCAAGCGCCCGTTCGGCGACTGGATTGCCGGCTCGGTGAAGCTGGACAAGCTGATCCGCGGCGACCAGAGCGAGCCGGCCTACCTGTCGCGCGAGGAGCTGCGCCGCCGCGAGGTGGCCTATGGCTGGTCGCTGGAGGATTTGGAACTGATCCTGCAGCCGATGGTCGAGGACGCGAAGGAGGCTGTCGGCTCGATGGGCGACGACACGCCGGTCGCCGTGCTGTCGCAGACCTATCGCGGGCTGCACCATTTCTTCCGGCAGAATTTCAGCCAGGTCACCAACCCGCCGATCGATTCTTTGCGCGAACGCCGGGTGATGACGCTGAAGACCCGCCTGGGCAATCTTGGCAACATCCTCGACGAGGACCCGACGCAGTGCCAGCACCTGCTGCTGGAAAGCCCGGTGCTGTCCAGCGCCGAGTTCGAGGCGATGCGCGCCTACATGGGCGACATGGCGGTCGATATCGACTGCACCTTCGATGCCGGTGAGGATGGTGAGGAAGCGCTGCGCCAGGCCATCACTCGCATCCGCCGTGAGGCGGAGGAGGCGGTGCGCGGCGGCTGCGCCCATGTGATCCTGTCCGACGAGGCGATGAACGAGGATCGTGCGGCGATCCCGATGATCCTAGCCGTCGGTGCCGTGCACAGCCATCTGGTGCGGCAGAATCTGCGCACCTTCACCTCGCTGAATGTCCGCTCCGGCGAATGCCTGGACGTGCATTACGTCGCGGTGCTGATCGGCGTCGGCGCCACCACGGTGAACGCCTATCTGGCGCAGGAGGCCATTGCCGGCCGCCATGCCCGCGGCCTGTTCCCGGGCATGAGCCTTGAGGAATGCGTGCGGCGCTACAAGAAGGCGCTGGACGAGGGCCTGCTGAAGATCATGTCCAAGATGGGCATCTCGGTGCTGTCCAGCTATCGCGGCGGCTATCATTTCGAGGCCATCGGCCTGTCGCGCGCGCTGGTCGCCGAATTCTTCCCCGGCATGCCCAGCCGCATTTCCGGCATCGGCCTGCCCGGCATCCAGCGTCAGGTGCTGGCACAGCACGGGCGCGGTTATGCCGAGGACTTCACCGCCCTGCCGGTCGGCGGTTTCTACCGCTTCCGCCAGCGCGGCGAGACGCATGCCTTCGAGGGCTCGCTGATCCATATGCTGCAGCACGCCTGCGACAATGACAGCTACTCGACCTACCGGAAGTATGCCGAGACGGTGCGGCAGATGCCGGCGGTCAGCCTGCGCGACCTGCTGGATTTCCGCCCGCAGAAGGAGGCGATCCCGGTCGAGGAAGTCGATTCCATCACCGAAATCCGCAAGCGACTGGTTGCCCCCGGCATCTCGCTGGGCGCGCTCTCGCCGGAGGCGCACGAGACCCTGTCCATTGCCATGAACCGGATCGGCGCCAAGTCCGATTCCGGCGAGGGCGGCGAGGACCCGGCACGCTACAAGCCACGGCCGAACGGCGACAATCCCAGTTCCGCGATCAAGCAGATCGCTTCTGGCCGCTTTGGTGTGACGGCGGAGTACCTCAACAATTGCCGCGAGATCGAGATCAAGATGGCGCAGGGCGCAAAGCCCGGCGAGGGCGGCCAGCTGCCCGGCATGAAGGTCACCGGCCTGATCGCCCGGCTGCGCCACTCCACGCCCGGCGTGACGCTGATCAGCCCGCCGCCGCATCACGACATCTACTCGATCGAGGATCTGGCGCAGCTGATCTACGACCTGAAGCAGATCAACCCCGAGGCCAAGGTGTGCGTGAAGCTGGTGGCGCGCAGCGGCATCGGCACCATCGCCGCCGGCGTGGCCAAGGCGAAGGCTGACACGATCCTGATCTCGGGCCATTCCGGCGGCACTGGCGCCAGCCCGCAGACCTCCATCAAATATGCCGGCATCCCCTGGGAGATGGGGCTGTCGGAGGTGCACCAGGTGCTGACGCTGAATCGGCTGCGCCACCGCGTGACGCTGCGCGTCGATGGCGGCATCAAGACCGGTCGCGACGTGGTCATCGCTGCGATGCTGGGGGCGGAGGAATTCGGCCTCGGCACCGCCTCGCTGGTGGCGATGGGCTGCCTGATGGTGCGGCAGTGCCACTCCAACACCTGTCCGGTCGGCATCTGCTCGCAGGATGAGGAGCTGCGCGCCAAGTTCGAGGGCACGCCGGAGAAGGTGGTGAACCTGTTCAGCTTCGTCGCCGAGGAAGTGCGCGAAATCCTCGCCTCGCTGGGTGTGAACACGCTGAACGACATCGTTGGCCGGTCCGACTTGCTGGCCCAGGTCAATCGCGGCTCGTCCGACGTGGACGCGCTGGACCTGAACGCCATCCTGGCGCAGGCCGACCCCGGCGATTATCCGCGCTACTGCACGCTGGAAGGCCGCAACGAGGTGCCCGACACGCTGGACGCCAAGATGCTGGCCGATGCCAAGCCGTTCCTGAAGGACGGCGAGAAGATGCAGCTGACCTACAACATCTCGAACACGATGCGTGCCATCGGCACGCGGCTGTCCAGCCACATTGTGCGCAAATACGGGATGACGGGGCTGCAGCCCGGCCACCTGACGGTCCGCCTGCGCGGTTCGGCCGGCCAGTCGCTGGGCGCCTTCGCCGTGCAGGGCATCAAGATGGAAGTGTTCGGCGACGCCAACGACTATGTCGGCAAGGGGCTGTCGGGCGGCGCCATCGTGGTGCGGCCGATGACCTCCAGCCCGCTGGTGACCAACGAGAACACGATTATCGGCAACACCGTGCTGTACGGGGCGACGGCGGGCACGCTGTTCGCCGCCGGCCAGGCGGGCGAGCGCTTTGCCGTGCGCAATTCCGGCGCCGAGGCGGTGGTCGAGGGCTGCGGCTCGAACGGCTGTGAGTACATGACCGGCGGCACCGTCGCCATCCTGGGGCCGGTAGGCGACAATTTCGCCGCCGGCATGACCGGGGGCATGGCCTTCATCCATGACAGCGACGGTTCCTTCGAGCGCCGGGTGAATCCGGAGACGGTCATCTGGCAGCGTCTGGAGTCGCCCTACTGGACGGAGGTGCTGCAGTCGCTGATCCGCCGCCATGCGGAGGAGACACATTCCGCTTTCGCGCAGCGCCTGCTGATCGACTGGAAGCTGGAAGCCGGCACCTTCTGGCAGGTCGTGCCGAAGGAGATGTTGAACAAGCTGCCGCAGCCGCTCTCGGCCGAGCCGGCGGAACTGCGGGCCTGATGCTCCGGCTGTACGACTATCTCGATTCCGGCAACGGCTATAAGGTCCGGCTTTTGCTGGCCAAGCTGGGGCTGGCCTATGAGCTGGTCGAGCTGGACATTCTGAAGGGGGCGAGCCGTACGAAGGACTTCCTGGCGAAGAACCCGAACGGCCGCATCCCCGCGCTGGAACTGGAGGATGGTACGGTTATCGCCGAGTCGAACGCCATCCTCTTTTACCTTGCGGAGGGAACGCGCTTCTGGCCGGAAGACCGGCTGGCGCGCGCCCAGGTGCTGCACTGGATGTTCTTCGAGCAGTACAGCCACGAGCCCTATCTCGCCGTGCTGCGCTTCTGGTACCGGCACGGGCCGATGGACGCGGCCCGCCGGCAGCAGGAGCCGGACAAGCGGGAACGCGGCGAGGCGGCGCTGGAAGTGATGGAACGGCACCTGCTCAGCCGCTCCTACTTCGTCGGCAATTCCATGACCATCGCCGACATCGCGCTCTACGCCTATACCCACGCGGCGGAGGATGGCGGTTTCACCTTGTCGCGCTATCCCGCCATCGGGCTCTGGCTCGACCGTATCGCCAGCGATCACGGCCATGTGCCGATGCTGCCGGAGGGCTATGTGCCGGAACGGCTGGGCTGAAGTCTAGCGTTCGGCCAGCGTCCGGCCGGTGGGGCGGGCATCGGCGATTTCCCGGATCAGCTTCTTCAGCAGCGCGCGGTTCAGGTCGGCGCGGCTTTCCGCCACTTCCACGAAGGCGCCGAAGCCGCCGATCACGTCGCGCCGGTAATGCTCGTCCAGCGGCATGCCGCCGGGACCGCGCAGCATGCCGTCCTTGTTGTTGATCGCCAGCGCGTTGATGGTGATGTCCTCGTCGATGGCCTCGTTACGGATTCGCTCCAGCGGCATGCCGCCGATCTGCGGCCCGTCGCCCGAGACATCGATCACCTTGCGCGGCGCCTTCAGCCCGCTTTCGCGCATCAGCGTCGCGGAATAGGCGATGGCGTTGGAGATCGAGTTATAGCCGAAGGCCTTGCGCGGGGCGGCCAGGATGGCGGCGGCGAATCCATCGGCGCTGGCCTGATCCCGGATCACCGTCCATTCCACGATGATGTGTTGGGAGGTTGGTGCGCCCCATTCGATGAGGGCGACGGCAATCGCGCCGCCATAGCCGGACTGGATCGCCTGCACGACGCGCGGATCGCTGATTGCGGCGGCATAGCCCTCGCGCTGCAGCTTGAACTCGTCCTCATCAATGGAGCCGGAGCCGTCGGCGGCCAGCACCAGCAGCAGATCCAGATTATCAGCGCGCGCTGGTGTCGATGCTGGCGGGGCGGCGAGGAGGCAGATAAGGGCCAGCAGGGCGAGGAAGGTCCGTCGGGCAAAGCGGATCATGCGGCATCTCCCCCTCTGCATGTCCCGAAGAATGATGGCGTGCATATTAGCAGATGGCGCGGGGCCGGGGCGGGTCAAGAGGCTCACTGGCGTTACCTTGCGTGGTGATTGGCGTTTATCCACTCCGACCGTCATTCCCGGGCTTGTCCCGGGAACCCAGGGTTCAGCCCACTCGACCGACGATCCAGTAAGCGGAAGCCTGGACCCCCCGCAATAAATGCGGGGGTGACGGACGGTAAGGCGCGGTCTCTCTGCATCGGACCTGCGAAAGGAGGTCGAGCACCATGCTTTGACCTTGCGCTTTGGGAGGCCTATATCCGGCGGTAAGAAACCGGGGCCAGGCAAAACGGGAGAGGCGCGATATGGTGGTGGTACTGTTCGAGGTGTATCTCGACCCGGCGAAGGGCGACCGCTATTTCGAGATTGCCGCCAGCCTGCGCCGCGAGCTGGATCAGGTGGACGGTTTCATCTCGGTGGAACGCTTCAAGAGCCTGGTCACCGAGAACAAGTATCTGTCGCTGTCCACCTGGCGCGATGAGCAGGCGGTCGAGGCGTGGTATAAGGTGGCCAATCACAAGAAGGCACAGCAGGAAGGGATCGAGCTGCTGTTCACCGATTACCGCATCCGTGTCGCCGGCGTGTTCCGCGACTATGACATGGCCGCCGGCCGGCCCCGCGTGACGATGCCGTAAGGAGCCCTTGATGAGGATTGTCGCCGCCGCCCTTCTTACGCTTGCGCTGTCCGCCGGCATGGCGGTCGCACAGCAGCGCGAGCCGAGGCCGCCGGTGTACGATACCGGCAGCAATGTGCTGCTGCGCTCCACAGCACCCTACTGGCAGGTCGGGCGGCTGTCGGAAATGCATTCCACCCTGTGCGCCGCCGGGAGGTTCAACCAGGTCCGCAAGCATGCGCGGGTGCTGGAATTCATCGGCCGCAACGGCAATACCGTTTTGGGGGTGGCCAAGGGGACAGGCTGGAACCTGTACGACCCCGAGGGCCGCGCCGAGCGGGAGGCGGATTATTTCTTCCGCAATGACGGCACGACCAGCTGCGAGGTCTATTACTATAAGCCGGACCCGAACCGCCCGAGACAGAACGATCCCCTGCAACGATAGGCTGTCTCAGCCGGCGCGGATACCGTAGGGCGCGGCCCAGGCAAGCCCCGCCGCCGTGCCCTCCGGGCAGCGATATTCGAAGCCGATCCAGCCGCCATAGCCAAGTGCGTCGATTTCCGCCAGCAGCCAGGGGTAATTCACCTCGCCCTGGTCCGGCGACACCCGCGCCGGCGGCCCGGCGATCTGGATATGGCCGACGAGGTCGAGCACGCCTTCCAGCCGGCGCAGCACATCGCCCTGCTGCACCTGCGTGTGGTAGCAGTCGAATTGCAGGCGCACGGCCGCATGGCCGATGGCCGCCACGATCTCCGCCCCCTGTTCGGCGCGGTTCAGGAAATAGCCCGGCTGGTCGCGCCCGTTCAGCGGTTCGATCAGCAGCGTGATGCCGCGCTTCTCCGCCTCCGGCGCGGCGCGCTTCAGATTGGCGATCAGCGTGTCGCGCGCCGGTGCGCTGTCGGGGTCGATGCGGCCGGACAGCACATGGATTCGCCCCGCCCCGATGGCGGCGGCATAATCCAGCGCCTGCGCGATCTCCGCCTCGAACACCGCCTCATTGCCGGGGAGGGCGGCATGGCCCATCGTGCCTTTCTCCGGGTCGGTCGGGCTGTTGATCAGAACCGCCTCCACGCCTGCCGATGCCAGCGCTGCCTTCACTTCGGCGGCGGGCGTGGCGTAGGGGCGCAGCATCTCCACCCCCCTGAAGCCGGCCTTCGCCGCCGCCGCGATGCGGGAAGGCAGGCCGTCCTGCTCCAGGAACAGATAATCGAGATTGGCGTCGAAACGGGGCATGGCTCTCCTCATCGCAGGGGCGGGTCAGCATAGGCGGGCTGCTCCAGGGCTTCCAGCCCGCCATTGCCGGGCGCTTCCTCCCTCCGCTAAGCTGCCAGCCGAAAAGCAGAAATGCCGCAAGGGAGTTACCCATGTCCGCGCCCGTCTGGCCCGTTACCGGCATCGACCATATCCTGATCGCGGTGCGCGATCTGAAGCAGGCCCGCACGACCTATGAGGGGCTGGGCTTCCGGCCGACGCCGATGGGGCGGCATACCAAGCTGGGTTCGGTCAATCACTGCCTGATGCTGGAAAACGACTATCTGGAGCTGCTCGCCATCGACCCGGAGAGCAGCGTGCCGAACCGCTGGGCCGGGCTGCTGGAAGTCCGGCAGGGTGTCGGCGCGGTGGCACTGCGCAGCACGGATTCGAAGGGGGCGGCGGTGGCGCTGCGGGCCGCCGGGCTGAACCCCGGCGATGTCAGCGAATTCTCCCGCCCCGTCGAGCGGCCGGACGGGGTGAAGGATGCCTCCTTCACGGTGCTGCATATCGACCATGCCGCCACGCCGGGCCTGCGCGAATTCCTGTGTCAGCACCATACGCCGGAACTGGTCTGGCTGCCGGAATATCAGGGGCATCCGAATGGCGCGAAGGCGATCTCCGAGGTGATCGTGGTCGCCCCCGACCCCTCCGCCGTCGTCGCCGCGCAGGAGCGCATGTTCAACACCCGCGCCATGGGCAACAGCCCGCATGCCCGCGTGATCGAGACCGGCACCGCGACCATGATGGTGATGACGCCGGATGCCTTCCTGAAGCGCTTCCCGAAGGCCTCGCTGGTGAAGCCGGCACTGCCCTATGTTGCCGGCTTCTCGCTCAGGCTGCGTGACACGATGGCCAGCGCCGGCTGGTTTCGCAAGCAGGGTATCGGCTTCGAGCGCAGCGCCGATGGCCGCGCCTATCTGCCGCCGGAACGCGCCTGCGGCGTGACGCTGCAATTCGAAATGCCGGCCTGAGGGTAGGGGATATGGCGCTGGAACTGGGGATCGACCGCCGGCCCGTACTGCCGCCCTCGCTGTGGGCGAAAACCGCCGTACCCGCGCCGGATACAACGGTCCTGCAGGGCGATGTGCGCGCCGATGTCTGCATCATCGGCGGCGGCTATACCGGCCTGTCCACCGCGGTGCATCTGAAAGAGCGCGACCCGTCGCTGTCCATTGTCGTGCTGGAGGCGGCGGAACCGGGCTGGGGGGCGTCCGGCCGCAATAACGGGCAGGTCATCCCGGCGATGACCCGGCCCGACCCGACCGACATGCTGCGTGAATACGGGCCGGATCGCGGGGCGCTCTACGCTGCGATGATCCGCGATTCGGCATCGCTCACCTTCGACATGATCCGCCGCCACGGCATCGCGTGCGAGGCGGTGCAGAATGGCTGGGTGCAGCCGGCGCACACGCCGGGCCGCATGAAGATCAGCGAGAAGCGCTTCCGCGAGTGGGAGGCGCTGGGCGCGCCGGTCGCGCTGTATGACCGCGACGCCATCGGGAAGCTGGTCGGCAGCCCGCATTATGAAGGCGGCTGGGGCAATACGACCGGCGGCCATATCAACCCGCTGGGCTATGCGCGCGGGCTGGCGCGCGCCGCGCTTGCGGCAGGCGTTGCGGTGCACCGGATGAGCCCGGCGACCGGGCTGGAACGCCATCACGACGGCTGGCGCGTGACCACGCCGGGCGGGATCGTGACGGCAGGGTCGGTGGTGCTGGCGACGGCGGGCTACAGCCGCGACCTCTGGCCGCCGCTGGTGCGCTCCTTCGTGCCGTTCCGTAATTATCAGGCGGCAACCATCCCCATCGGCGAGAATCAGCGCGCCGGCATCGTGCCCGGCAACCAGGCGGTGTCCGACACGCGCGGCGACCTCTATTTCTTCCGCTTCGATGCGTTGGGGCGTCTGGTTACCGGCGGCAATTTGATCCTGCCCTTCTCCAGCACGGAGCGGCTGGAACGCATGCTGCCGGAACGGCTCGCCTGGCTGTTCCCGCAGCTGGCGGGCATCCGGATGGAGCATGTCTGGCACGGCCATTTTGCGGTGACAATGGACCGCTATCCGCGCCTGTTCGAGCTGGGGCCGGGTCTCTATTCCTTCATCGGCTGCAACGGGCGCGGCGTGGCGCTCTCCACCGCCATGGGCGGGGTGCTGGCCGGGCTGGTGCTGGGCGACGACCGTGCCAGCCTGCCGCTGCCGGTGACAGCGCCGCAGCCCATCGCCTTCCACGCCGTGGCCCGCCGGGTCGCCCAGTCGGCGCTCGCCTGGTACCGCTGGAAGGACCGACGGGAGGTTTAACGGGGGAGGTTTACCTCTTCCCTTCCGTTGATGGCGAAGAATTTGCGATTGCCCAAGGTGCCGCTTCTTTCCGACGTCATTCCCGGCCTTGTGCCGGGCATCCAGGGTTCAGCCCACTCGACAGATATCCAGCAAACGGAGGTCTGGACCCCCGCAACAAGTGCGGGGGTGACGGGTGGAGTGAAGGGGAATAGGCCCAGCTCTACTTGCCAACTCTTCTTGAATGCTTGCTCAGCAAGAGGAAATCAGCGCGACCGCCTGACCGCATGCGCGGTCCATAGCGCGGCGGTGAACAGCAGGAAGGCGCCGCCCTGATGCGCGGCCCCCAGCGACACCGGCACATGCGCCAGCAGCGTCATGATGCCCAGCAGATACTGCCCAACCACCGCCAGCGCCAGCAGGTTGGCCGGCAGCCGCACGGCAGGATCGGCATGGCGGCGCAGCTTCCACCACAGCGCCAGCGCGGCCAGCAGCGTCAGCGTCGCCACCAGCCGGTGGTTGAACTGGATCGCCGCCGTATTCTCCAGCAGGTTCATCCAGTAGGGCGTCAGCACGCCATAGGCTTCCGGCACCAGATGCCCGTCCATAAGCGGGAAGCTATTGTAGGCGCGGCCCGCATCGGTGCCGGCGACGAAGGCCCCGGTCACCACGACGAACAGGATCCATAGGGCCAGCGCCAGCGACCAGCCGGCGAGGGGCACGGCGGTTGCGGAGTGTGTTTCCGCGCCGATCCGTCCGCGGATCAGGTCCAGCGCGGTCCACAGCACCACGCCATGCAGGATGAAGGCGACGGTCAGATGCACCGCCAGCCGGTAGTGGCTGACATCCGGCTGGTCCACCAGCCCGCTCTTCACCATCCACCAGCCGATGCCGCCCTGTACCGCGCCGAGGGCGAACATCAGCAGCAGCGCCGGCAGCAGCGGGCGCTCGATGCGGCCCTTCACCAGGAACCAGAGGAAGGGGATGAGGAACAGCAATCCCAGCCCGCGTCCCCACAGCCGGTGGATATATTCCCACCAGAAGATCGTCTGGAAGTCGGACAGGGTCATCCAGAAGTTCTTGTGCTGGAACTCCGGCGTCTCGCGGTACAGGTCGAACAGCCGCTGCCAGGCGGCCTCGCTCATCGGCGGCACGGCGTCCAGGAAGGCGCGCCATTCCACCATCGACAGGCCGGATTCGGTCAGCCGCGTGATGCCGCCGATCACCACCATGACGAAGATGGCGGCCGAACAGACCAGCAGCCAGCGGCCAATCTGGCGGCGATGCGCGGTGCGGTCAGGCGCGAAAGCGGTGTCGGCGGCGGCGGTCATCGGGCGCGGCATCCCTGGCTGGACGATAGGGCTCTGGTCGGGACGGAATGTGTCGCGCCCGGCGCTTCCCGTCAAACCCCTGCGACCATTGGCCCCCTCGACCTTTGGGTGGGGCCTCAGGAGGCCAGCTTCACCGCCCCGTCCTCGATGGCCAGCGGCACGCGGGTCAGGCTCTCGCCCTGGCACGGTCCGGCGACGCATTCGCCATCCTCGATCTTGAACAGCGCGCCATGGGTCGCGCAGATGATGAACTGGCCGCTATCGTCGATGAAATCGTCGGGCATCATTTCCAGCGGTGTGAACAGATGCGGGCAGACATTCACATAGCCGAAGACCGCGCCGCCCTGGCGGACGAGCAGGATATCCCGCCCGTCCTCCAGCGTCAGGCCCTTGGAATCGCCGTCCGGAATATCCGTCAGCTGGCAGAGAAGATCGCTCACAGGCTGGTCTCCCCCATCTCCAGCAGGACATTCCAGTGTTCGTCGCTGACCGGCTGCACCGACAGGCGCGACTGGCGCACCAGCGCGATGTCGGTGAGGCGCGGATCTTCCTTGATGGCCTTCAGCGGCACCGGCTTCACCAGCTTCTTCACCGGCGCCACATCGACCATGCCGAACTTGCCGGCGGGGTCGCTGGGGTCCGGATAATATTCCTTCACGATCTTTGCGATGCCGACGATCTCCACCCCCTCGTTGGAATGGTAGAAGAAGGCGAGGTCGCCGACCTTCATCGCCTTCAGATTGTTGGCGGCCTGGTAGTTGCGCACCCCGTCCCAATGAGTGCGCCCGTCCTTCACCAGCTGGTCCCAGGAATATTTGAAGGGCTCCGATTTCATCAGCCAGTGCGCCATCGGCTTACTCCGCGAGGGCGGCGTTGAAGAACACCTTGCGCCAGGGCTTGATCTCGACATGCGCGAACAGCCCGGCCAGCGCATAGGGGTCGTTGGCGGCGAAGGCACGGGCTGCCTCGATGTCCGGCATCTCGACGATCAGGTGGCTGCCGGTCGGCTCTTCGCCATTGGCGCCGCCGCCCAGCACCGGGCCGCCGACCAGGATCTTGTCGGCCCGCTCCTTCAGATACTCCAGATGGGTCGGGCGGGTGGCCATGCGCAGCTCGACGCTGTTCGGCTTGTCCTGGCACACGATGGAAAACAGCATGGGGTATCTCCTCCGGGAAAGATAAATCGGGCGAGAGGCTAGCCGGTCAAGACCGCGCTGCCAATGGCGCGCTTTGGGCCGTCTTGACCGGCCGCGCTGTGGCACGCGGCTGCTTCGATATCGCATCCGGGTCCAGCGGCCAGCGCGGGCGCGGCGCGAAGTCGAGCCCATCGGTCAGGCCGAGGCGCAGCCGCTCGATGCCGGCCCAGGCGATCATCGCCGCATTGTCGGTGCACAGGCGCGGCGGCGGGGCCACAAAGCTGTAGCCATGATCGGCGCACAGGCCGGTCAGCGCTGCGCGGATGGTCTGGTTGGAGGCAACGCCGCCGGCCACCACCAGCGTGCGTACCTCGGGATGGCTGTCGGCCAGCGCCGTCATCGCGTTGCGGCAGCGGTTCACCAGGCTGGCGGCGGCGGCGGCCTGGAAGCTGGCGGCGAGGTCGGCCTGTTCCTGCACCGGCAGCGGGCGCGGCAGCGCCTCGGCGATATGGCGCACGGCAGTCTTCAGGCCGGAGAAGGAGAAGTCGCAGCCCGGCCGCCCCAGCATCGGGCGCGGCAAATCGTGGCATGTGGCGTCGCCCTGCAGTGCCGCCTTTTCCAGCGACGGGCCGCCTGGGTAAGGCAGGCCCAGCATCTTCGCGGTCTTGTCGAAAGCCTCGCCCACAGCGTCATCAATGGTAGAGCCCAGCAGCGCATAGCGCCCGACGCCCTCCACCAGCAGCAGCTGGCAATGGCCGCCGGACACCAGCAGCAGCAGGTAGGGAAAGGCGACATCGTCGGTCAGCCGGGCCGTCAGCGCGTGGCCTTCCAGATGGTTCACCGCCAGGAAGGGCAGGTCATGCACGGCGGCGATGGATTTCGCCGTCATCACCCCGACGATGACGCCGCCGATCAGCCCCGGTCCGCCGGTCGCGGCGATGCCGGACAGGTCGGCGAAGCCCAGGTGGGCTTCCTCCATCGCCTGGCTGACCAGCCGGTCGATATGGTCGAGGTGGGCGCGCGCGGCGATTTCCGGCACCACGCCGCCATAGGGCCGGTGCTCGTCGAGCTGCGACAGCACGACATTGGACAGAATTTGCCGATCCTCCGTCACGATGGCGGCGGCGGTCTCATCGCAGCTTGTCTCGATACCCAGAACGATCATGGCGCGCACCATAGCGGAGGCGGCGGTGGCCTCCAACGGACTTTCCTTCCGCCAGCGAACCGTCTATCTGTGGATTTGCCATGAAGAAAAAAAGCCTCGTCCGAATCGGCACCCGCGGCAGCCAGCTCGCCCTGGCCCAGGCCAGCGAGGTGAAAGCCCGTCTCGCCGCCGCCCATGAGGCGTTGCGCGATCCCGATGCGGTGGAGATCGTCGTCATCAGCACCACCGGCGACCGGGTGCAGGACCGTCCGCTGGCGGAGATCGGCGGCAAGGGTCTGTTCACCAAGGAGATCGAGGAGGGGTTGTTGGACGGCAGCATCGATATCGCCGTGCACTCCATGAAGGATGTGCCGACGGTGCTGCCGGATGGCCTTGTCATCGACTGCATTCTGGAGCGCGAGGATGCGCGCGATGCCTTCCTGTCCGGTAAGGCGTCGGGCATCGACGATCTGCCGGCGGGCAGCGTCATCGGCACCTCCTCGCTGCGCCGCCAGGCGCTGATTCTCAGCCGCCGGCCCGACCTGAAGGTGGTCAGTTTCCGGGGCAATGTCGGCACCCGCCTGCGCAAGCTGGAAAATGGCGATGTCGATGCCACGCTGCTGGCGATGGCCGGGCTGAACCGGCTGGCGATCCAGCAGACGGGCACCACGCCGATCCCGGCCGATGTCATGCTGCCTGCCGTTGCACAAGGCGCCATCGGCATCGAGCGGCGGCAGTCGGACGACCGGATCGCCGGTCTGCTTGCGCCGCTGAACCACAGCGAGTCCGCTATCCGGGTGACGGCGGAGCGCGCCATGCTGGCGGAGCTGGATGGTTCCTGCCGCACACCGATCGCCGCCCATGCGGTGCTGGCCGGCGGCAGCCTGTCGCTGAAGGGGCTTGTCGTGCTGCCGGACGGCACGCAGCGCCATGATGCAGCGCTCGACGGGGCGCCGGGCGATGCCGCGGCCCTTGGCCGCGAGGTCGGGCTGCAGCTGCGGCGCGAGGCCGGGCCGGAATTCTTCCGGCTGCTGGGGCAGGGCTGATGCGGGTCCTGCTGACCCGGCCCGAGCCAGAGTCAGCGGCGCTTGCGGAGCGCCTGAAACAGGACGGAATCGACAGCGTCACCGCCCCGCTGCTGGAGATCGTGCCGCGCGATCCCGGCCCCCTGCCGGTGCCGATTGAGGATGTGCAGGCGCTGCTCGTCACCTCCGCCAATGCGGCAGCGCGGCTGCCATCGGTGACGGGCCGCCGCGATCTCCGCGTTCTGTGTGTCGGCGAGGCTACCGCAGAGGCGGTGCGGGTGCAGGGCTTCGCTGCCGTGGATAGCGCCGATGGCGCCATTGAGGAGCTGACCGCGCTGGCGCTCGGCACGCTCGATCCCAAGGCCGGGCCGGTGCTGCATCTCGCGGGCGAGACGGTGGCCGGCGACCTGGCCGGCATGTTGCGGCTGGCGGGCTTCGAGGCGCACCGGCTGGTGGTCTATGAGGCAAGGCCGGCGGAGGCGCTGGCGCCGCGCGCACTGGCCGAGTTGAAGCGCGGGCGGCTGGATGCCGTCCTGTTTTTCTCTCCCCGCACGGCGGAGACCTTTGTTAGGCTGGTTAACGCGGCGGGGCTGGCGGAGAAGCTTGGCGATGTCGTGGCGGTCGCGATCAGCGACAAGGCGGCGGATGCCTGCCGCACCCTGCCCTGGCGCGATATCATCGTCGCAGCTTCGCCCGATTTGCCGGGCATGTTGGCGGCCCTGGCCCAGATGGAAAAGGCCACCAAGATAGAAAAAGCCCAGGCGAAACCGGTGGATGGTTCGATGAGCGAACAGGATAAAAACCAGAAGGACAAGGCAGCACCGAAGCCGGAGTCCGCGAAAGCCGACGCCGCGAAGCCGGCTGAGCCGAAAGCCTCACCCGCCGGTGCGGCAGGGGCCAAGCCGGAGGAGAAGAAGCCTGACCCGCAGAAGCCGGGCAGCCCTTCCGCTGCCGCTTCTTCTCCTGCCACCAAGCCGCGCCGCAGCCGGGCGAAGCTCTATGCCTATGGCGTGCTGACGATCGCTATGCTGGGTGTCGTCGCCTTCGGCACGCTGCCGCTGTGGCGGCCCGCCGTGCAGCCCTATCTCTCGCAGATCGGCATCATCCTGCCGGATCTGACGCCGGCCACGGCGGAGGATGGCCGTCTTGCCAGTCTGGCGGACCGGGTCGCGACGCTGGAGAACGCCCCGCGCCCGGATGCTGGCGCGGCACCGGACGCGCTGAATGCGCTGCGCCAGGCGCTGGAAGCCCGGATCACGCAGGTCGAGGACCGGCAGAACGCCCTGTCGGAGGAAATCCGGCTGGTGCGGGAGATGCTGGCTGGCGAGGGGAACGGCAATGCCGTGGCCTTGCCGTCGCAGCCCTCCCCGGAGATCATCGAACGGCTGACGAAGCTGGAGGCCGAGGCGCGGGCGCTAACTGACGCACAGGCCGGGCTGGATGTCGAGGCGCTGCGCGGGCGTGTCAGTGCCCTGGAAACCCGGCAGGCCGAGATGCCGCGCACCGATCCGCAGGAGGTCAGCCGCCTGCGCGAGGATCTGGGGGCGCTGAAACAGTCACTGTCGGAGATCCAGGCCGGGGCCGGCCAACGCGAGGCGCTGGTGCTGGCGGCAGCACAGCTTGCCGGGCCGCTGCAGCAGGGGCTGCCCTACGAGATCGAGCTGGCGGCGTTGCAGCGTACCGCCGATGCCGACCCGCTGGTGGCGGAGATTGCGGCACAGCTGAAGCCGCGTGCGGGCGGAGGCGTGCCGACGCTGGCAACGCTGCGTCAGCGCTTTCCCGACGTGGCGGGGGCAGCCGTGCGCGCCGCGCGTGTCGGCGAGAGCGACAGCGTGGTCGGCCAGACGCTGAACCGCATCGCCGGCCTCGTCTCGCTGCGCCGGATCGGCTCGGTCGAGGGCGAGACGCCGGAGGCGCGCATTGCCCGGGCCGAGGCGGCGGTGAGTGCCGGCGATCTGGCGGCGGCGGTTACGGAACTGGATGGCTTGCCGGCTGACGCGGCGGCGGCGGTGGCGGACTGGCGCGCCGATGCCGAGGCGCGGCTGGCGGCGGACAGGGCGTTGACGCGCTTGCGCGATCATCTGCTGGCCGGGCTGGCGCAGCCCGCGGCGAAGCCGTGAGTAGCCGCCGATGATCCGCGCAATCCTGTTCTTCGTGAAGCTGGCGCTGCTGGTCGCGGTGGCGGTGTGGCTGGTCGAGCATCCGGGGCTGGTGCGTGTCGATTGGCAGGGCTACCGGCTGGAAACCTCCTTCGGCATCCTCGTCCTGATGCTGCTGGCGCTGGCCGTGCTGCTCTATGTGCTGGTGCGTTTCTATGGCTCGGTGCTGAAGGCTCCCTTCACCTTCATGCGGGCGCGCAACGAACGCAAGCGGCGTCAGGGCTATCTCGCCCTGACGCAGGGGATGGTGGCGGTCGCCGCCGGTGACCCGGAGGAGGCGAAGCGGCTGGCCCGCAAGGCCGACTCTCTGCTGGAAGACCCGCCGCTGACCATGCTGTTGTCCGCCCAGGCGGCGCAGCTGAATGGCGACGACGATGCGGCCGAGCGCTATTTCACCGCCATGCTGAAGCGCCCGGAAACCGAATTTCTGGGGCTGCGCGGCTTGCTGAACGCCGCCGTGCGCAAGCAGGATTCCGCGAAGGCGCTGACGCTGGTGAAGCGGGCGCACGAAATCCGGCCGCAGACCGACTGGGTGCTGCGCACCCTGTTCGACCTGCAGGTGAAGGACGCCCGCTGGACCGAGGCGCTGTCCACCGTGCAGGAGATGGCGCAGGGCAAGCTGCTGTCCGTCGAGGCGGCGAACCGCCACCGCGCGGCGCTGCAGACCGAACGCGCGCGGGAAGCCGCCGGCAAGGGCGATACGGCGGAAGCGCTGGACCGGGCCAAGCGGGCGCTGGGCCACAAGGCCGATTTCGTCCCGGCGGCGCTGGAGAAGGCGCGTCTGCTGATCGAGGGCGGCAAGCACAAGCGCGCGGCGAAGCTGGTCGAGAGCGTATGGGCGGTGCGTCCGCACCCTGGCCTTGCCGCCCTGTATGAGCGCTGCTGGCCGGGCGAAAGCGCCCTGCAGCGCATGCGCCGCTTCCAGTCCCTGGCCGCCCTGAACCCGCAGGCGGTGGACAGCCATGTCGCCGTCGCCAAGGCAGCGCTCGACGCCCAGCTCTGGGGCGAGGCGCGTGGCCAGCTCGACAAGGCGATGGTGGCCGGGGCCTCGGCGAACGCCTACCGGCTGATGGCCTCGGTCGTCGAATCCGAATATGGCGATGTCGCAAAGACGCGCGACTGGCTAGCAAAGGCCGCCGCCGCCCCGGCCGATCCGGTCTGGATCTGCGGCAATTGCGGTGCACAGGCCGAACGCTGGCATGCGGTCTGCGGCCATTGCGGCGCGTTCGACAGCCAGGAGTGGCGCCTGCCGCCGCGCGCCGAGCCGCTGGCACTGCCGGCGATTGATGGGGAAACCGCACCGGACCAGCGCCCGTCGCCGGTCATCCTGCCGCCCGCCGCGCGGCAGGCAGCACCCGAGGTCACGCCGCCCCGCCCGGATTGACGCACGCACTGACGCGCCTGGGCTGACGCGCCTGGATTCTATGTGTCAGGATTGACGCGCCGTTGCGTCTCGGCTACGAGGCCCGGCCTTTTCGCTTCAGCGCTTCCGCGAGGTTCCGACATGTCCGCCCATCCCAACTTCCCGAACCTGCATGTGCTCGATCACCCGCTGATCCAGCACAAGCTCTCCAAGATGCGCAGCCGCGAGACGACGACGATCAAGTTCCGCCTGCTGCTGAAGGAGATCGCGCTGCTGATGGGCTATGAGATCACCCGCAACCTGCCGATGACGACGGAGCGGGTGGAAACGCCGCTCACCACCATGGATGCGCCGGTGATCGATGGCCGCAAGCTGGCTGTGGTGTCGATCCTGCGCGCCGGCCTCGGCATGGCGGACGGGCTGCTGGAGCTGGTGCCGGCCGCGCGGGTCGGGCATGTCGGCCTGTATCGCGACCATGACACCAAGCAGCCGGTGGAATATCTGGTGAAGCTCCCTTCGGCGGAGGGGCGGCTGTTCGTGCTGGTCGATCCGATGCTGGCGACCGGCAATTCCGCCGTGCATGCCGTCGATGTTTTGAACCGGCATGGCGTGCCGGACGAGAATATCCGATTCATGGCGCTGGTCGCAGCCCCCGAGGGTGTGGCGCAGTTCAACAAATCGCACCCCAACGTGCCGGTCTATGTGGCGTCGCTGGACGAGAAGCTGGACGAGAATGCCTATATCGTCCCCGGCCTGGGCGATGCCGGCGACCGGATTTTCGGCACCAAGTAGTGTAAGGGAAGGGAGCAGGCCATGCCTCTGTCCGAACCGGCAGCACGCGAGAAGCTGCATACCCGCACCGTCACCTGCGAGGGGTTCCGGCGCGCGGACGGGCTGTGGGACATCGAAGGCCACATGACTGACGTGAAGAGCTATGGCTTCGACAACAGCTGGCGCGGCCGGGTCGAGCCGGGCGAGCCGCTGCATGGCATGTGGCTGCGCATCACCATCGACGACGATTACACGATCCGCGCTGCCGAGGCCTTCACCGAATACAGCCCCTATGAGGTGTGCGGCGCCATTGCACCCAATTTCAAGGCGCTGGAAGGGCTGACCATCGGGCCGGGCTTCACCCGCAAGGTGAAGGAACTGCTGGGCGGCACACGCGGCTGCACCCATCTGGTGGAACTGCTGGGGCCGATGGCGACGACCGCCTACCAGACGCTGGTCGGCCAGCGCCGGAAGAAGCCGGAAGCGCCAGCGCAGGACGCGCCGCCGCGCAAGCCCTGGCACATCGATACCTGCCACGCGCTGGCCAGCGACGGCCCGATCGTGAAGAAGGACTGGCCGGACTTCTATACCGGGCGCTGACTCAGACCGGCCTTTGGGGCCGCTCCGCCACGATCTGCTGGCGCGTCAGCCCCAGGGCCGCATCCAGCGGCTGTGGCGTGGTCATGGAATGGTGGCCCGGGGCGGGCTCGTCCAGATTAGCCGCGACCGAGCGGAAATAGGCCAGGGCGAAGACCCGGACCGCAGAGGTGAGGCTGGACCGGTCGCGCACCTTGTTCACCAGCGAACAGAGCTGGTTGATGCTGAGATTCTCGCGCAGCGAGATGTCGCGCAGCGCCTCCCACATCTCAGGCTCCAGCCGCATGCTCGTGCGGTGCCCGTTCACGACGACATTATGGCTTTTCAGGCTGGTGCCCATTTGCCCTTCGCGGTTGCTGCGCCGCCGCCGCCGGGGCGCCGGACGATTATCTTCGTATGTCACTGTAATGGAGCGGTCGTTGAATGCAACCATGAAATGTCTTTCTTTAAGAAGCACCCTCAATGGTTGATGCGCTCAGCGCGGCGTTTCGCCGGGCGCCTGGGCGGACAGGGACAGGGCGTGGATTGGCCCGCTAAGCTCTTCCGCCAGCAGCGAATGGATGATGCGCTGGCGTTCGATGCGTGACTTGCCGGCGAACTGCGCGGAGACGATCTCGACACGGAAATGGCTTTCCCCACCCGGCCGGTGCCCGGCATGGCCGACATGCCGGTGCGATTCGTCGATGACCGTCAGGCTTTCCGGGGCGAGTCCCTGGCGCAGCTTCGCCTCTATCGTCTGGGCAACTGTCATGGAAGATCCTTACTGCCTGTGGTTGCGCCGGTCTGGCAATTAACCATTACCGTGATACGAAGAGTAACGTCCGTGCACAAACGATAATTCGACAACCCCCGTCTCAAAACCGCGCGGGAGCGGTCCTGCGCCGCTGCATGCGGGCCATGTCTTGTGGTCTCGGCGCTTGCCGGGGATGGACCGCGTGACCATAATTCCTGACATGGCACGCACGAAGACAATTGATCCTTGGGAACAGGAGTGGCGCCGGCGCTATGCCGAGGCGCAGGCTCATGGTCCTGTGCATCGTCCGTGCGAGCATCCCGGCTGTACCGAGCGCGGTGAGTTCCGTGCGCCGCGCGCGCGCGACAAGCTGAACGAATATCGCTGGTTCTGCCTCGATCATGTGCGCGCCTACAACGCCGCCTGGAATTATTTCGCGGGCATGAGCGAGCCTGAGGTGGAGGCGCATATCCGCCGCGATATCACTTGGGACCGGCCGACCTGGCGGCTGGGCGACGGCCAGCGCGTGAAGGAGCCGAAGCGCGGCTGGAAGGTCTATGACGATTTCGGAATCTATGAGGAAAATGTCGGCCCGGATGCCGAGCAGGCGGAGAAGGCGAAGCGCCAGGCTCGCCAGCCGGCCGCCTCACCGGAGGCCAAGGCCGCCGCGGAGCTGGGTCTGGAACTGCCGGTCACCTGGCAGGAGGTGCGGGTGCGCTACCGCCAGCTGGTGAAGGAAAACCACCCCGATGCGCATGGCGGCGACAAGGCTGCCGAGGAGCGCCTGAAATCCATCAATCATGCCTATTCGATTTTGCGAAAGTTCTTATGTTAAAAAACGCGGTGCGTAACCCTCTCCGATTGCGCTAGCCTGCTCCCCGAATTGGCCTGACCGGCTGGCAAGGCTCCCTTAAAACAGAACGGAAGTCACCTTCTCATGGCTCAAGCTACTGCGTCCGCCATTCCCGCATCGACCGTCGCGGAGACTCCGCGCGCCCATCCGATGGACATGCCGGACATCACCGTCTCGGTGCGCCAGACCTTCGGCATCGACGTCGATATGGACGTGCCCGCCTTCTCCGTCGGCAGCGAGTATGTGCCGGACCTGGACAAGAGCTACCAGTTCGACCGCGCGACCACGCTCGCGATCCTGGCCGGTTTCGCGCATAACCGCCGCGTCATGATCCAGGGCTATCACGGCACCGGCAAATCGACGCATATCGAGCAGGTCGCCGCGCGCCTGAACTGGCCGTGCGTGCGCGTGAACCTGGACAGCCATATCAGCCGTATCGACCTGATCGGCAAGGACGCCATCGTGCTGCGCGACGGCCATCAGGTGACTGAATTCCGCGAGGGCATCCTGCCCTGGGCGCTGCAGAACCCGGTGGCGCTGGTGTTTGACGAGTATGATGCCGGCCGTGCCGACGTGATGTTCGTGATCCAGCGTGTGCTGGAAGTCGAAGGTAAGCTGACGCTGCTGGACCAGAACCGCGTGATCCGCCCGCACAAGGCGTTCCGCATGTTCGCCACCGCCAACACGGTCGGCCTCGGCGATACCACGGGCCTCTATCACGGCACACAGCAGATCAACCAGGGCCAGATGGACCGCTGGTCGATCGTCTCCACGCTGAACTACCTGCCGCATGACGACGAGGTGAACATCGTCGCCGCCAAGCTGCCGGACTATGGCAGCAAGGAAGGACGCGAGACGCTGTCCGCCATGGTCCGGGTCGCCGACCTGACGCGCGCCGGCTTCATCAATGGCGACATCTCCACGGTGATGAGCCCGCGTACCGTCATCACCTGGGCCGAGAATGCGAAGATCTTCGGGGATGTCGGGATGGCCTTCCGCCTGACCTTCCTGAACAAGTGCGACGAGGTGGAGCGCAGCGTGGTGGCTGAATACTACCAGCGCAGCTTCGGCAAGGATCTGGAGGATACCGGCATCCGCGCCACCCGGAAGAACTGAGCCCATCCAGAGGCAGGTTAAGGCAGGATCGACATGTCGAGCGGCGAAACCCCGGTCGAGGAATTCAAGCGCGCCACCGCAGCCGCCTTGCGGGCGATCGGTCGTGCGCCCGAGGCCGAGGTGACCTATGGCGTCGAGCAGCCCGGCATCGTCGCCGGGCGGGTTCGCCTCCCGGTGCCGGCCACCGACCTCAACCCGCATGAGCGCGCGCTGGTGCGCGGCGAGGCGGATGCGCTGGCCCTGCGCCTGCGGCATCACGACGAGGCGGTGCATCAGCGCCGCACGCCGGGCAGCGGCGTCGCCAAGGCGATCTTCGATGCCATGGAGCAGGCCCGCTGCGAGGCCATCGGCGCCAGCCAGATGGCCGGCGTCGCCGACAATCTGGCGCAGGCGCTGGACGAGCGCTGCAAGCGCAAGGGCTTCGAGCACATCACCGAGCGCAACGAGGCAAACCTCGCCGATGTGATGCGGCTGATCGCCCGCCAGGAGATCAGCGGCGAGACCCCGCCGCCCAGCGCCCGCCGGCTGGTCGATACCTGGCGCGGCTGGGTGGAGGAACGCTGCGGCGGCGACCTCACCTCGCTGCGCGAGCACCTGCTGGACCAGGATTCCTTCGCCAAGGCGGCGCGCCAGCTCATCCGCGACCTGGATCTCGATCCGGGCGAGGAGGGCGATGGCGACGACAACGACATGGACGACAGCGAGGGCGGCGAGGACGGCGAGGCCGAGCAGCAGGACGACAGCGACATGCAGTCGGCCTCGGACAGTGCCGACGGCGAAGACAGCATGCCGCAGGAGATGCAGGCCGGCGAGGAAGGCGACGAGACTGGCGAGCAGGCCGAGGGCGAGATGATGCCCGGCAGCAGCGAGGAGGAGTCGGAGGAGCCCGGCACACCGCAGCAGCGCCGTAACCAGGCCGGTGCCGGCGACAACCGTCCCTACCAGCCCTATGTCACCGAATTCGACGAAGTGGTGATGGCGGACGAGCTGTGCGATTCCGAGGAGCTGACGCGCCTGCGCAAGCTGCTGGACCAGCAGCTGACCCACCTGCAGGGCGTCATCGGCAAGCTGGCCAACCGGCTGCAGCGCCGCCTGATGGCGCAGCAGAACCGCACCTGGGAGTTCGATCTGGAAGAGGGCATGCTGGACACCGGGCGGCTGTCGCGCGTGGTGACCAACCCGACCTATCCGCTGTCCTACAAGATCGAGAAGGAAACCAATTTCCGCGACACCGTCGTCACGCTGCTGATCGACAATTCCGGCTCGATGCGGGGCCGGCCGATCACCATCGCGGCGATGAGCGCTGACATCCTGGCGCGCACGCTGGAGCGTTGTGGCGTGAAGGTGGAGATTCTGGGCTTCACCACCCGCGCCTGGAAGGGCGGCCTGTCACGCGAACGCTGGATTTCCGGTGGCAAGCCGGCCAATCCGGGCCGCCTGAACGATCTGCGCCACATCGTCTACAAGGCTGCCGACGAGCCGCTGCGGCGGGCGCGCAAGAATCTGGGGCTGATGCTGCGCGAAGGCATCCTGAAGGAGAATATCGACGGCGAGGCGCTGCTGTGGGCGCATAACCGCCTGCTGGCCCGCACCGAGGAACGCCGCATCCTGATGGTGATCTCGGACGGTGCGCCGGTGGACGATTCCACGCTGTCGGTCAATCCGGGCAATTACCTGGAACGCCATCTGCGCGAGGTCATCCATTTCATCGAGACCCGCTCGCCGGTGCAGCTTGTCGCCATCGGCATCGGCCACGACGTGACGCGGTATTATCGCCGCGCGGTCACGCTGGTGGATGCCGAGCAGCTGGGTGGCACGATGATGGAGCAGCTGGCCTCGCTGTTCGACGAGGATCAGGGCGGCCGCAAGGGGCGGCGCGCGGCGTAATCAGCCTTTCCGGCCCGTCCGGGCGAGCGGATGGTGTTGCTCGACCAGCCGGCGCAGCCTTTCCTCCACCACATGGGTGTAGATCTGGGTGGTCGAGATGTCGGCATGGCCCAGCATCTGCTGCACGCTGCGCAGATCGGCCCCGTGATCCAGCAGATGCGTCGCGAAGGCGTGGCGCAGCACATGCGGCGACACCTTCTCGTGGTCGATGCCGGCGGAAATCGCCAGTTCCTTCAGCAGCTGCGCGAAACGGTGTCGCGTGAGGTGCCCGCTCTCCCCGCGCGAGGGGAACAGGAAGGGCGATTTCTGGCCCTCCTTCAGGAAGGCATCGCGATCCTCCCGATAGGCCGCAACCGCGCGGATCGCAGCCTCGGTCAGCGGCACCATGCGTTCCTTGCCGCCCTTGCCGCGCACGATCAGCATGCCGGTGTCGCGCGTCACCGCCGCCAGCGGCAGGCCGACCAGTTCGGAAACGCGCAGGCCGCTGGCATAGAGCAGTTCCAGCAGCGCCAGCATGCGCGCGCCCTCTGGTCCCGGCAGGGCGGAGGCGGCATCCAGCAGCTTTTCGACTTCCGCCTCACTCAGGATCTTCGGCAGGGGTCGGCTGCGGCGCGGCGCATCGACCACGGTGCAGGGATTATCCTCGCGGAAGCCCTCGGCATGCAGGAATTTGTGGAACTGCCGCAATGCGGACAGCCGCCGGGCAGAGGTGCTGGCCGCCATGCCGGCACGCGACAGCCCGGCCATATAGTCCCGGATATCGCCGGTGCTGGCCGCATCGGCGCTGCGTTTCCGCCGGGTCAGGAAATCCGTGAAATCCTCCAGGTCACGCCGGTAGGCCTGCAGCGTATTGGCGGCAATGCCGCGCTCGGCGACCAGCATTTCCAGGAAGGTTTCGACAGCATGACCGGCGGTCATCGCCCGTGTTCCGGCTAGAAACCGTGCGCGATGGCGGCTTCCAGCGCCAGCTGCCGCGAGGCTTCTGGCTGGCTGGCCTGGCGCAGCGCCTGCACGATACGGCGCAGCGGCACGGTATCCACCTGTTCCAGAGGCTCGCTGCCCGCGGCGACCAGCGCCAGCGCCAGTGTCTCTCCGGTGCGGCCTTCCTGGCCAGCGCTGTCCAGAGCGAACCACAGCGTCGGCGAGGGCAGGGCGGTGGCCTGGCTGTACGGGCCGTCCAGCCAGCCGCGCCACAGTGTGGAGGGCACCGGCTCGCCACTGGCATCCAGCAGCGCTGTCAGCAGGGTGGCACGTGCCGGTCCTTCGTTCGGGCGGGCGGCAATCAGCGCGTTCAGGGACGCTTCCAGTGCGGTGTTTTCCCAGACCGTAGCGGTATCGTCGCCGGCCAGCCGCGCCAGCGGCCAGAGCCGCAGCCAGGCTGTCGCCGCCATCTCGTCGAAGCGGCCGCGATCCCGGATCGCCAGCAGCCAGGGACGGGCCTCTTCGGCTTTGCCGGCGGCATAGAGCGCATGCGCTGCCGGTTCGGCGAACCAGATCATCTCGCCGGTCGGCTGCATGCCGGCGATCAGCCCCGCATACAGCCGCGCGGTCGCTGCATAGTCACCGCTGTCCTGGGCGATGCGCAGCGCGGCGGCGATGGCCTCCGTCCGGGCGAGCGGTACGCTCTCCTCGCTGGCGAGCCGGAACAGATGGGCGCGGCTGGCGATGTCGGACTTCTTCTCGGCCGCCGCGATGGCGCCGGCAAGCTGCGCCGGGGTCGCGGGATAGGCCTTGTACAGGGCTGCCAGCCGTTCGGCGGGGACGATGCCCAGCGCCAGCCCGCGCTCGGCGGCGGCGATGCTGATCTCGGCGGCGGGATAATCGCTTTTGGCCAGTGCGGCCAGCACGGCCGGCGGCGCGTCCGCCACGGCGTCAGCCGGCACCGGCATGTTCGCCGCCTTCAGCAGCGCCAGATGCAGCGCGGTTGGCGCCGGCAGGCTGTCCAGCACCACCGTGTGGCCCATGACGGCATCGATCAGCCGGTTGAAGGCGCGGTCTTCCGGCACCCGCATCTCGCGCAGCACGGTCATGCCCAGATCGACCCGGCCGCTTTCCCGCGCCAGCGCATCGCAGACGATCTGCGCGCGGCGCCAGAAGGCGCTGCCATAGGTCCCGCCGACATTGCGGGCAATGGCGCAGGCCTGATCGTCCTGCCCGCGCAGCAGGTGGGTTTCCAGCGACAGCCGGCTCAGCCCCTCGCTCTGCGCGCTCCGCGGCAAATTGTCGAGCAGTGCGGAGAGATCATCCAGCGCGCCCATCTCACGCAGGGCCTGCGCGCGGATCGTCAGCACGGTGCCTTCCGGCCCTTCCTCGGCGGCGGGCGGAGGCAGCAGGGCGGGCGAGATCAGCAACCGGCGCTGTACCGAATGGAGCGTGTGGCTGCCGGGCATTTCCGGCAGGGATTCCAGCAGCCGCTGCGCCACGGCGCGCGGCGTACCGTTCCAGATATCCTGTCCGAATCCCTGCCCGGCCGTGCCCAGCGAATCGAGCGTGGGGGCTGGCAGCATATTGCTGGACACCGGGACCGGCATCGGGACGCGCAGCGAGGGCGTGCCGTCCGTCTGCAGGGGAGTACCTTGCAGGGGGCCGGTTTGCGATGGCGCAGCCGGCGCGGCACGGTCGGTTGCCGAACCCGGCAGGGTTCCCGGAGAAGGGCTCTGGGAGGGCTGCGGTGCCGCCGTCGGCGGGCGCTCATCCTGACCCGGCAGCGGGAACAGGCGCAGCGGCTGGCCGCTGCTCTGCGCCAGGGCCGGCAGGGCAGCAAGCGCGAGGGCGAGCGCCAGGCCGGACGCCCGTGCGGCGCGGCTAGTTCTTGAAACGGTCATTCGGGATCACCTTCTCGACCGGCGTGGTCGGCGGCGCGACATTGCCTGAAACCAGAAAGGCGCCGCCGCCAACGATGAGAAGCAGAAGCAGGACGATGAAGACGAGAAGAGCCTTGAGCATGGAAACCGATGCGCTGTGCAGATAAAGGCGAAAAAGCTGCCGGGATGGATAATTGCGACTATATATACATGCTCAATGGCATTTTCGCGGCATATCCATTCATGAACGCCACTTTAACGGCGCTGGCACGGGCTTTCAACGAAGCCCCCACCAGCAGGCCAGTCGGCAGGCTCTGCGCCCTGGCGGGAGAGTCTCTTGCCATGCGCGCCGCATTGCCGATGATATGCAGATGACCATGGTACCGAAGCATATCCCCAAGACCATTGCGCTGGTTGGCCTGATGGGCGCCGGCAAATCGGCCGTCGGCCGCCGCCTCGCCGCGCGGATGGGCCTGCCCTTCATCGATGCGGATACCGCGATTGAGGAAGCAGCGGGCTGCACCATCGAGGAAATCTTCGCCCGTCACGGCGAGCCGGAATTCCGCGATGGCGAGCGGCGCGTGATCCAGCGGCTGCTGGAAAGCGAGCCCCTGCATGTGCTGGCCACCGGTGGCGGCGCCTTCGTGAACGTGCAGACCCGCGCCCGGCTGAAGCAGCATGCCGTCACCATCTGGCTGCGTGCCGATCTGGAGACGCTGCTGGAGCGTGTCGCCAAGCGCAGCAACCGCCCGCTGCTGAAACAGGGCGACCCGCGTGCCGTGCTGGAAAAGCTGATCGCGGACCGCTATCCGATTTACGCCGAGGCCGATATTGTGGTCGATACGGCCCCCGGCCCGGTCGAGGAAACGGTGGACCGCGTACTGGCCGCGCTGACCGGTTTCCTGGACCGCGAAGAGACCCTTACCGAACGGACTGCCGCCTCGTGACCGCTCTTTCCAACGCTGCCTCGTCCGCCGCCGCCGATTACGACACGCTGTCGGTCGATCTGGCCGGCCGCGCCTATGACATCCAGATCGGCGAGGGGCTGCTGGCCCGGGCTGGCATGCTGTCGCGCCCGGTGCTGCGCCAGCCGCGTGTCATCATCGTCACCGACAGCCATGTGGCGCCGCTGCATTTGAAGACCGTTGAGGAGAGCTACCGCGCTGCCGGTATCGACACGGCCTCGGTGATCGTGCCGGCCGGCGAAGGCAGCAAGCGGTTCGACCGGCTGCAGGCGCTGCTCGACGATCTGCTGGATGCCCGCATCGAACGCCGCACCACACTGGTGGCGCTGGGCGGCGGCGTGATCGGCGACCTGACCGGCTTCGCCGCGGCGATCCTGCTGCGCGGCATCGACTTCATCCAGATTCCGACCACGCTGCTGGCCCAGGTGGACAGCTCCGTCGGCGGCAAGACCGGCATCAATACCCGCCATGGCAAAAATCTGGTCGGCGCCTTTCACCAGCCGCGTCTGGTGCTGGCCGATACCGGCGTGCTGGACACGCTGCCGCGCCGCGAGTTGCTGGCCGGCTATGCCGAGGTGGCGAAATACGGGCTGCTCGGCGATGCGGAGTTCTTCGCCTGGCTGGAGGCGAACGGCGCCACCCTCGTTGCCGGCGATATGGAAAAGCGCCGCCATGCGGTGAAGATCAGCTGTGCCGCCAAGGCCGCCATCGTCGCCCGCGACGAGAAGGAGACAGGTGACCGCGCCCTGCTGAATCTGGGACACACTTTCGGCCATGCGCTGGAGGCGGAGACCGGCTTCGGCGAGATGCTGCTGCATGGCGAAGCGGTTGCCATCGGCATGGTCATGGCGTTCGACCTGTCGGCCCGGCTGGGCCTGTGCCCGGCGGAGGATGCGGTGCGCGCGCGCCGGCATCTGCGCGATGTCGGCCTGCGCGTCAGCCCGCTGGAGGTCGCCGGCCGCCAGCACTGGTCGGTGGACAAGCTGCTGGGCCACATGGCCAAGGACAAGAAAGTCGCGGATGGCCGGATCACCTTCATCCTGGCGCGGGGCATCGGCAAGGCCTTCATTACGCAGGACGTGGATGTCCAGGCGGTCCGCGACATGCTCGCCACTTCCATCGAAAGCTGACCGGAAATGACTCCCGAGCTTTGGCTCAACCTCGCCGCCATCGTTGCCCTGCTGCTGCTGTCTGCCTTCTTCTCCGGCAGTGAGACCGCCTTCACCGCGGCATCGCGGGCGCGCATGCATCAGCTCGCCAAGAAGGGCAGCAAGCCGGCAAACATCGTCAACACCCTGCGCGCGCAGAGCGAACGGCTGATCGGCGCCATCCTGATCGGCAATAATCTGGTCAATATCCTGGCGGCCTCGCTGACCACCAGCATCATGATCACGCTGTTTGGCCCAGAGGGCGTGGCCTGGGCAACGCTGATCATGACGGCAGTTGTCGTGGTGTTCTCGGAAGTGCTGCCGAAGACCTTCGCGCTGAACAATGCCGACCGTCTGGCGCTGCTGGTTGCGCCGGCGATCCGGCTGGTTGTGCTGCTGTTCGCCCCGGTATCGCGCACGGTGCAGTTGCTGGTGCGCGGCATCTTCCGGTTGTTCGGGGTGCCAATCACCGGCGATCTGGGCTCCGACGCCAGCGAGGAGGAGCTGCGCGGCGCCATCGAGCTGCATCAGGGCGAGGAAGGCGAGGGGCATCACGAGCGCGCCATGCTGCACAGTGTGCTCGACCTTGGCGATGTCGAGGTCGGGGAGATCATGACCCACCGCAAGAATGTGGTGATGATCGATGCCGATTTGCCGCCGGACGATATTATCGACCAGGTGCTGAACAGCCCCTATACCCGCATCCCGCTGTGGCGCGAGGACCAGGACAACATCATCGGTGTGCTGCATGCCAAGGCGCTGCTGCGCGAGCTGCGCGGCCATGGCGGCGACATGAAGGGCATCGACATGGCGGCGCTGGCCAGCCCGCCCTGGTTTATCCCCGACACCACCACGCTGCTGGACCAGTTGCAGGCTTTCCGTACGCGCCGTGAGCATTTCGCCCTTGTGATCGACGAGTACGGCACGCTGATGGGTATCGTCACGCTGGAGGATATTCTGGAGGAGATCGTCGGCGAGATTTCCGACGAGCATGATGTCGCCGTGGTCGGCGTGCGTGCGCAGCCCGACGGGTCCTTCCTGGTCGATGGCACGGTCACGCTGCGTGATCTCAACCGGGAGTTCGACTGGAACCTGCCGGACGAGGAAGCCTCCACCATCGCCGGCCTCGTGCTGCAGGAATCCCGGCAGATACCCGAGGTCGGCCAGGTCTTCACCTTCTATGGCTTCCGCTTCGAGATATTGCGCAAGCAGCGCCACCAGATCACGCTCATGCGCGTCTCGCCGCCGCCAAAGAGTGCGGCCTGATCGCCCGATAACGACTCGCAGGCTATCAACTTCAAAGCGATCCTTGCCCACGTTTGATACGCAGGGTTGTGCCCCTGTGTCGATTGCTGCAAAGTAGCCCTACGATTGTGTGCAACTCTGGGCCGCGCCTAAAAAGGGGCGTTTGGCCGCGATGGGGTCGGGGCGATGCGCAAGGGGCGACGACACGGGGACGGGTCGGCGGACGGCACGGCAGACGGTGCGGGACAAGACCGTCGGAAGCGGAAGACAGGGCTGAGTTTCGGCGGGGAAGGCAGCCTGCGCAATGGCGCACGGGTGCGCCGCAATGTCCGGGTCGCCGCCCGCCGGACCAGCGTCAGCCTTGAGGTTGCGATCTGGGATGCGCTGGCGGATATCTGCGCACGCGAGGAAATGGCAATCGATGCGGTCTGCGATGCGGTGGAGTCGCGGCGCAACAGCGACAGCCTTGCCTCGTCCCTGCGGACGTTTTCCCTGCTGTATTTCCGGCTTTCAACCAGCCGGTGGGAAAAGGCGGCGGCCAGACCGGGCAATGGATCGGTCTCCGACGGGCCGCAGCACGGATTTCCGACGATCTTCGAGGAAGCGCTGAGCCGGTTCGAGTCAGCTCGCGCCGTCCAGGGCGATCACGGGGATGATCAGTCGCCGGCACCCTGATGGGCAGCCGATACCTGCTGGCGGTCCAGCTTGCTGCGGTTGGTGACCATGCGGCCATGCAGTTCGGTGATCGCCATCGAGCCTGTCTTCACGCACAGGAACGGGAACACCCCGTGGATGAAACAGGCCAGCCCGGCGACGAGCATGCGCCCGGAGAAGGAGAAGGCCATCCCCATATGCTCGAAATAGCTCTCGCCGACCGATTTCGGATGTTCGGTAAAGAGGGTGCGCAGGGACATGAAGGCCTCCTAGAAGCTTGTTTCTGATAGGATATCCCAGCGCTCGCAAAAGAATTTGCGAATTTCCGTCAGATTTTGGCTGATTGTGGAAAATTTTTCTTCATAATTCTCCATATGAAGAAAACTGTACCCCTGGATGATCTGGACCGGCGAATTCTTGCTGTGCTGCAGGAAGATGCCTCGCTGTCTCTGGCGGAAATCGCACGCGAGGTCGGGCTGTCGCCCTCGCCCTGCTGGCGGCGTATCCAGCGGCTGGAGGAGGCGGGCGTGATCCGTGGCCGGGTGGCGCTGCTCGACCCGGAGAAGCTGAATGTCGGAGTGACGGTGTTCGTTGCGGTGCGCACCAGCCGGCACGATGCGGAATGGCTGGAGAGTTTCTCGCGGGCCGTGCGCGACTTCCCGGAAGTGGTGGAGTTCTACCGGATGAGCGGCGAGATCGACTATCTGCTGCGTGTGCTGGTGCCCGATATCGCGGCCTATGACGCCTTCTACAAGCGGTTGATCCAGCGCGCGCAGATCACCGATGTCAGCTCCAGCTTCGCCATGGAGGTCATCAAATACACCACTGCCGTCCCGCTCGATTACGCGGAGTAGGCTGCCTTCAATCGACGATGAAGATCTTCGCCCCGGTGCGGGTCGAGGAACGGTGCGGGGAGTCGCCGAAGTCGGAGACCTGATAGCCCATGCCCGGCGTCAGCACATTCTTGCGGCCATCCTTCAGCTCGCTTTCCAGCTCGCCCTCCAGCACCAGCAGGATATGGCCGCGGTCGCACCAATGGTCGGCCAGATAGCCCGGCGAATACTCCACCATGCGGATGCGGATGTCGCCGACCTCCAGCGTGCGCCATAGCGCCTCGCCAGTCTCGCCGGGATGGCGGGTGGCCGGCACCTTGGACCAGTCGGTCGCCGTGAAAGGCAGGGCGGGGATTTTCATCGGGTCTTCCTTTCAGCGTGCGGCAGTCAGCTTGATCTCGACCAATATGTCCGGGCGGGCCATGTCCGCCCGGCAGCAGGTCAGGGCCGGCGGATTCGCCGGATCGACCCAGCGGTTCCACGCCGCCACCATGCCGGGATAATCGGCCATCCGACGCAGCCAGATCGTGGCGGTCAGCAGCCGGGACTTGCCGGTCCCGGCCTCTGCCAGCAGCCCGTCCAGCGTTGCCAGCACCTGGGCGACCTGGCCCTCGATGCCGGCACTGGTGTCGGACGGCACGGTGCAGACCGAGACAAAACCGCGATGGGCGGTGCCGAGGCTGATCGACAGCTGCTCCGTCGCGATGATGCCGAAGCGTTCGGGCAGGCTCACTTTACCGCCGTGACCATGATCTCGACCAGGATGTCGGGGAACGCCATCTCGGCATTCACGCAGGCACGCGCCGGCGGGTTCTTCGGATCGACCCAGGCATTCCAGACCGAATTCATCGCCTGGAAATCCTTCATGTCCTTCAGCCAGAGCTGCGCGGTCAGCAGCTTCGACTTATCGGTGCCGGCCTTGGCGAGATAGGCATCGATGGTGTTCAGGATTTCCTGCGTCTGGCCCTTCACGTCGGCGGAACGGTCCTTGGCAGTCAGTCCGCACAGATAGACCATGTCGCCATGGATAACGGTGCGGCTCATGATCGGGCCAGGGCCGGTGGTGATGTCGATACGTTCGATGCTCATTGGAACCTCCCTTGGTTAAGCGTTCGGGAGAGAGGCTAATCCACGGCGCGCACCAGATACAGCGCATCCTCGCCATAGCTGGCCAGCTTCGCGGCGAGCACGGCATCGGGCTGATGGGGGGTAAAGCCCTGGCGCTGCCAGTAGCCGGCGGAATTGTTCACCGCCGTCAGGGCCAGCAGGGGGAATCCCTGTACCTTCGCCAGTCCCAGCAGCCGGGCGACCAGCGCCGCCCCCAGCCCTAGCCCGCGCGCCGTCGGCAGCAGGGCGATGTCGTGGAGATACAGGCAATCCGGCCTCTCCGGCAGGCTGCCCAGCAGCGAATCCAGCGCCGGCGGCCGGCCAAGCAGCGCCGGATGGCTTACCGCATAGCCCAGCAGCTGCCCGTCCCGTTCCGCTACCAGACAGCCGGCGGGATAGAGCATCAGCCGCTCCGCCGCTACCGCAGGCGATTCCGGATAGAGCGGATGCACGATCTCTCCCGCCGCCTGCACGGCGGGCAGGTCGGCAGGAGTCATGAGGCGCCAGAGGTCGGTTGCGGTCATGTGATCCGAATACGCGAGCCGGATGCACGGCCCAAGAAAAATAAATGAGATTTATTTCCGCCTGCTGGGAAAACCGGCTTGTCAGCCTGTACCGTTGGCTTAGAACAACGCCATGAAACAAGCCGGATGGAGGCGGGCATGATCGAGCGTGTCGAGGTCGGCGGTCTTAAGATCGCCAGGGTACTGTACGATTTCGTGAATGACGAGGTGATCCCGCAGACCGGGCGCAAGGCCGCCGATGTCTGGGCCGGGCTGGACGCCATCGTGCACGATCTGGCGCCGAAGAACCGCGCCCTGCTGGCGAAGCGCGACGAGATGCAGGCGAAGATCGATGCCTGGCACAAGGCGCGCAAGGGCAAGCCCTTCAACCTGGCCGACTACAAGGCCTTTCTGCAGGAGATCGGCTATCTGCTGCCGGAGGGGCCGGACTTCGCCGTCTCCACCGAGAATGTCGATCCGGAGATCGCCCGGATCGCCGGCCCTCAGCTGGTGGTGCCGGTGATGAATGCCCGCTATGCGCTGAACGCGGCGAATGCGCGTTGGGGCAGCCTGTACGACGCGCTCTACGGCACCGATGCGATTTCGGAGGAGGATGGGGCGACCCGTTCCGGCGGCTATAATCCGAAGCGCGGCGAGAAGGTGATCGGCTATGCCCGTACCTTCCTGGATGACAGCTTCCCGCTGGCCTCAGGCTCCCACAAGGATGCCACCGGTTATGCGGTCGAGGGCGGCCGGCTGACGGTCGCCATGACCGGCGGCAGCAAGACGGGTCTGAAGGACCCGGCGCAGTTCGCTGGTTATCAGGGCGAGGCCGACGCCCCGTCCGTGATCCTGCTGTCGCATAACGGGCTGCATGCGGAAATCCGCATCGATGCCAGCCACCCCATCGGCAAGACCGATCCGGCGAAGATCGCCGATGTCGTGCTGGAATCGGCCGTTACCACGATCCAGGACTGCGAGGATTCCATCGCCGCAGTCGATGCCGAGGACAAGGTCGCCGTCTATCGCAATTGGCTGGGCCTGATGAACGGCACGCTGACGGCGGAGCTGGAGAAGGGTGGCAAGACCGTCGTGCGTCGTCTGAACCCGGACCGCACCTACAAGACCCCGACTGGCGGCGGCCTCACCCTGCCGGGCCGCAGCCTGATGCTGGTGCGCAATGTCGGCCATCTGATGACCATCGATGCGGTGCTGGACAAGGATGGCAAGGAAGTGCCGGAAGGCATCCTCGACGGCGTGATGACCGCGCTGATCGCCATCGTCGATCTGGAGCGCAAGGGCGGCCTCGCCAACAGCCGCGCCGGGTCCATGTACATCGTGAAGCCGAAGATGCACGGGCCGGAGGAAGTCGCCTTCGCCAACGAGCTGTTCGGCCGTGTCGAGCAGGTGCTGGGCCTGAAGCCCAACACGCTGAAGATGGGCATCATGGACGAGGAGCGCCGCACCACCGTCAATCTGAAGGAGTGCATCCGCGCCGCGAAGGACCGGGTGGTGTTCATCAATACCGGCTTCCTCGACCGCACCGGCGACGAGATGCATACCTCGATGGAGGCCGGCCCGATGATCCGCAAGGCCGACATGAAGGCTACATCCTGGATCAAGGCCTATGAGGACTGGAACGTCGATACCGGCCTGGCCTGCGGGCTGCGCGGCCGGGCGCAGATCGGCAAGGGCATGTGGGCCATGCCGGACATGATGGCGGAAATGCTGAAGCAGAAGATCGGCCACCCGATGGCCGGCGCCAACACCGCCTGGGTGCCCTCGCCGACGGCGGCCACCTTGCACGCCATGCACTATCACAAGGTCGATGTGGCGGCCCGGCAGGAGGCGCTGAAGAGCCGCCCGCGCGCCAGCCTGAACGACATCCTGACCATCCCGCTGGCCGACCGGCCGAACTGGTCACCCGAGGAGGTGCAGCAGGAGCTGGACAATAACGCGCAAGGCATCCTGGGTTATGTCGTGCGCTGGATCGACCAGGGTGTGGGCTGCTCCAAGGTGCCGGACATCAACAATGTCGGGCTGATGGAAGACCGCGCGACGCTGCGCATCTCCAGCCAGCACATTGCCAACTGGCTGCATCACGGCATCGCCACCGAGGCGCAGGTGATGGAGACCATGAAGCGCATGGCCGCCGTGGTCGACAAGCAGAATGCGGGCGATCCGCTGTATCGCCCGATGGCGCCGGATTTCGACGGCAGCGTCGCCTTCGCCGCCGCCTGCGACCTGGTGTTCAAGGGCCGCGAGCAGCCAAATGGTTATACCGAGCCCGTGCTGCACCGCCGCCGCATTGAGGCCAAGGCGAAGTTCGGGAGGTAGGGGTACAGGGTACAGGGTGAGGACTTGGTGCTTGGCCCCCCTCACCCAGCTCCGCCTAGCTCACTTCGCTCACAAGGCTGCGCAACCCTCTCCCTCCAGGGGAGAGGGAAAGAAATTGGAATCACCTGCGGCGCCGTTCCTCCAGCCGTCATTCCCGCACTTGTTGCGGGAATCCAGGGTTCAGTCTGCTCGGGCGGGCATCCAGCAAGCGGAGGTCTGGACCCCCGGCACAAGGCCGGGGGTGACGGGTGGAGCTGAATGCGGGTGGCGTGGATGACAGGTGAGGGGAGAAAATTCCCTATCGTACCTGCTTGATCGCCTCGACGGCCAGCTTGTCGGCGCGTTCATTCTCCGGGTGGCCGGCATGGCCCTTCACCCAGTGCCAGGTGACGCGGTGCGGTCCCAGCGCCGTCTCCAGCCGCTGCCAGAGATCGACATTCTTCACCGGCTTCTTGTCCGCGGTAAGCCAGCCGCGCTTCTTCCAGGACGGCAGCCATTTCAGGATGCCGTCGCGCAGATAGGTCGAATCGGTATAAAGCTCCACCGTGGAGGGCCGCGTCAGCGCCTCGAGCGCCATGATCGCCGCCGTCATCTCCATGCGGTTGTTGGTGGTCGCAGGCTCCGCGCCGGACAGTTCCTTCTCGTGCCGTCCATAGCGCAGGATAGCCCCCCAGCCGCCCGGTCCCGGATTGCCGCTGCACGCACCATCCGTGTAGATCTCGACGATGGGCTGGCTCATTGCGCGGCGGCTGCGGCGGTGATGCCGTAATCGCCGGGGCCGCTCGCGCGCTGGTGGAAGCGCAGCTTGTGGGCATATTCCATCGGGTCCTTCGGCTTCACGAAGGCGCCCTCGGGGTGGTTCAGCCAGTCATAGAGGCGGGTCAGCAGGAAGCGGATCGCCGCCCCCCGGCACAGTACGGGCAGCGCCGCAATCTCGGCCTCGCTCGGCTGGCGCAGCCGCGCATAGGCGCTCAGCATGAGGCGCGCCTTGGTGATGTTGAAGCTGCCATCCGGCTCGAAGCACCAGGCATTCAGGCAGACCGCGATGTCATAGGCCAGCGCGTCGGTGCAGGCGAAGTAGAAGTCGATGACGCCGCTCAGCTCCGCGCCCTTGAAGAACACATTGTCGGGAAACAGGTCGGCATGGATGACGCCGCGCGGCAGGTCGCGCGGCCAGTGCGCCTCTAGGTAATCCAGCTCCCGGCGCAGCATGTCGGCGAGGCCGGGGCAGACCTCGTCGGCGCGGGCTTCCGACTTCTCGAACAGCGGCCGCCAGTCTTCCAGCGTCAGCCCGTTGCGGCGGGTCATGGTGAAATCGGCCCCGGCGGTGTGCAGCTGGCCCATCGCGATGCCGACCCCCGTGCAGTGCTGCGGCTGGATGCGGCGCGGCCACATGCCGTCCAGGAAGCTGATGATCGCCCCCGGCTTGCCGTTCAGCGTCCGCAGGGTGCGGCCCTCGCGGTCGTGCAGCGGTGTCGGACAGGCCATGCCCTTGGCCGCCAGATGCTCCATCAGCCCCAGGAAGAACGGCAGATCCTCGGGATTCACCCGCTTTTCGTAGAGGGTGAGGATGTAGCTGCCGGTGGTGGTGCGCAGCATGAAGTTGGAATTCTCAACGCCCTCGGCGATGCCGGCGAAGCTGGTCACCTCGCCAATATCGTAGCTGGCGACGAATGCCTGCAAATCCTCGTCGGAGACGGCGGTATAGACGGCCATGGATCAGCGCACGGTGAAGGAGACGGGAGCGATGTGCCGGAGCCCAGTCATGCGCTGAGCGCCTTGGGCAGCTTGAAATGGATATCTTCCTCCGCCGTGATCACCTCCTCGACCGTCACGTCGAAGCGCTGGCGGCAGGCATCGATCAGTTCCTCGATCAGCACGTCGGGCGCGGAGGCGCCGGCGGTCACGCCCAGCCGCGTCACGCCGTCCAGGAAGGACCAGTCCATCTGGTCGGCGCGCTGCAGCAGCATGGCTTTCGGGCAGCCCGCGACGCGCGCCACCTCGACCAGCCGCTTGGAGTTGGAGGAATTCGGCGCGCCGATCACAAGGATCGCCTCACAGCGCGCGGCAATCGCCTTTACTGCCTGCTGCCGGTTGGTGGTGGCGTAGCAGATATCCTCCTGCTTCGGCGCGGCGAGCTGCGGGATGCGCTTGCGCAGCGCCGCGATGATTCCGGCGGTATCGTCCACCGACAAGGTGGTCTGCGTCACATAGGCGATCTCGCGGTCGGCCGGCAGCTCGATGGTCTCGGCCTCGGCGACGGTCTCGATCAGCCGCACCGCGCCGTCGGGTAGCTGGCCCATCGTACCGATCACTTCCGGATGGCCGGCATGACCGATCAGCAGGATCAGCCGCCCCGCCGCGAAATGCCGCTCAGCCTCGCGGTGCACCTTGCTGACCAGCGGGCAGGTGGCGTCGAGATAGACCATCTTGCGGCGCTCCGCCTCGGCCGGCACCGATTTCGGCACGCCATGGGCGGAGAACACGACCGGCGCGTCCACCGGCACCTCGTCCAGCTCCTCGACGAAGACCGCACCCTTCTTTTCCAGGGATTCGACGACGAACCGGTTATGCACGATCTCGTGGCGCACATAGACCGGCGCGCCGAATTTCTCCAGCGAGCGTTCGACGATCTGGATCGCGCGGTCAACCCCGGCGCAGAAGCCGCGCGGGCCGGCAAGCAGGAGGGTCAGGGGCGGTTTTGTCATCTCATTCATATGGTGCGTGACCTGGCGCCACCCTAATACAGCCGGCCCAAGGGTGAAACCGGGTTTTGCGGCGAAGCGCGGGACAGGCTATAGAGGGGCGGTCCCTTTTTCGCTCCAGCCATGGGCAGCGCCGTTACATGACCCGACCGACCAATTTCCCGCGCCTCTTCGCCATCGTCGCGCTGCCGGCCCTGCTGCTGGCCGGCTGCGGTTCGCTGTTTGGCCCGTCGGCGCCGCCGCCGGCCTGCCCGGATGCGCGTGTCGTCGCCAATCTGGACCGGGTGACGCAGTACCGCCCGGGGGAAGGGCGCGACCTAACCGATGTGCTGTTCGAGGCCCGGATCGGCGATCTGGCCGGCGAATGCGTCTATGACGACGATGCCCTGCGGGTGGCGATTACCATCCCGATCCAGATCGCCCGCGGCCCGGCCAATCAGGAACGGGTTGTCCGCCTTGAATATTTCTCGGCCATTCAGGCGCCGGACGGCGCGGTGGTGGCAAAGCGCGTCTTCCCGGTCGAGGTGACGTTCGAGGGCAACCAGAGCCGGGCGCTCTTCACCGACGCGCTGGAGCAGCGCATTCCGCTGGCCGACCTGAAGCAGGGGCCGGCCTACCGCGTGCTGCTGGGGTTCCAGCTCAGCGAGGCGCAGGTGCAGGAAAATATGCGCCGCACCCGGCGCTGACTTTCCCCTTCATCCCCGCGTTTCCAGACGGCCCCGGCACCCCGCCGGGGCCTTTTCGTTTCAGGGCCGCTTGATAATCAGTATCTTTAATTGCAACTAAAACTAAGAATCAGTTGCAATTAAATCATTCCCTTCATAGGGTCGCTGCAACGCGGCGGGGGCCGCGATCCTGGAATTGGAGGGGCTGACGAAATGAAGCGCATGGTTAAGGCAACCGGCAAGGCTGCCTTCCTCGCCTGCCTGGCCGGTACGGCGGCGGCGGAGACCTATAATCTGGAGCCTGTGGTGGTCGAAAGCGGCACCATCCACAGCTCGCAATCGGTCCGGCAGAGCGTCGAGTCGGCCGGCGAATCGACCCGCAGTAACAGCTATGTCGATGGTTCGGTCATTCAGAACCTGAACCCGGTGAACACTGGCGATGCGCTGCGCTATTCCACGCTGGGCATCATCAACCCGCCGGGCACCGGCGACCGTTTCGGCGGCGGCAGCAAGATTCGCACCTCCGGCGACTGGGGCGCCTCGCGCTCCATCGACGGGCTGCCGGCCTTCAAGGCGGCGGACCAGGAAGGCGGCGGCTACACCAACACCACCATTCCTTCCATTGCCATCGAGAGCATCGGGGTGCTGCGCGGCGGGCGCGCCGTCGGCTATGGCGATGGCACGGATGGCGGCGTGCTGGAGACGCGCATCAAATCCGGCCGCGGCTACAAGGATCATGCGGCAGTGTCGCTGGACCTGAGTTCCGCCATGGAGGCCAACACCCAGGCGGAAGTCGCACATGGTACGGAGAAGTGGGATTATTACGTCGCCGGGAGCTGGCTGCAGGCCGCCTATGATGGCGATCCCGAGAATCTGGACGCGCAGCATGTGCGCGGCGGCCTCGGCAAGTTCGGCTACAATTTCAGCGAGGATACGCGAGTCGAGCTGCTGGGCATCATGAACCGCTCCGAGCCCGACATCATCCGCAGCGGCAATGAGGAGGCAATCCGCTCCTCCTCCAACGTGCTGGCGCTGACCGCCGACCATCGGCTGTCCGACACACAGAGCCTCCGCGCCGGCCTGTTCCACAATGACAGCCACACGCTGTGGGCCGCGCGCAGCCGCGACCGCGAGATCAACAACAACATCCTGTTCGCCGATCATTATCTGGACGTGCCGCTGAGCGACCGCGTGCAGTATCTCGGCACGGTCGGCGGCGAGCTGAAGCGCACCGAATATCTGCGGGACAATCAGTGGGATGCGAATTTCACCGATGTCGCGCTGAAATCGATCAACACGCTGCGTTTCGACGACAATCTGGCGGTCACCGCCGGTGTGCGCCACACCTGGTTCGAGAACGACGTGAAGCTGAACGGCGTGGAACAGGCGGATACGCTGGCCGAGGACAGGATCTGGTCCTACGAGCTGGGCGCCGCCTACAGCGTGCTGCCGGATACGCGGGTGCGGGCTTCCGTCGCCACCGGCTATAACCGCTTCTTCGAGAAGTACGGCAATTTCGGCAGCGATGCGCTGAATTCCGTGGGTGCCGGTGACGAGATCGTCGAATCCCTGACCTACGAGATCGGCGTGCGGCAGGATTTCAGCTTCGGCCATCTCGACGTCGCGCTGTTCGACACAGAGCAGGACGGCGTGCCGCGCCGCAATGCCGGCGCCATCGAAAGCATGACGGTGGACCAGCAGGGGCTGGAGGTTGAAGCGCTGTGGCGTGCCAGCAAGAAGCTGACCTTCACCGCCAATTATTTCCAGATCCTGGACATGAAGGCGACGCGGGCCGATGGCAGCGACGCCAATGGCAACATCTTCTTCGGCACCAATGGCGTGTCGCTGCCGGACTATCAGCTGAGCGTCCAGGCGACCTATGCCCTGACCGACAAGGTTACCCTGTGGGGGCTGGCCTATAACACCGGTGGTTACGAGGCGGAGAATCTGGACGGCACCATCACCGAGCGCGAGGGCTTCACCAAGCTCGATATCGGCGGTTCCTGGAAGGTGCAGCCGAACTGGGCACTGCGCGCCAGGGTCGAGAATGTGTTCGACGAACGCACTTTCGGCTCCACCATCGTCGGCACCACGGCCAATGATGGCGGCAATCTCGGCACCGTGTTCTGGATCGGCACCGACTACACCTTCTAGCCTTGCTGACAGGGCGGGGTGAGAGTCGATGCGGCTTCCAGACTCGCGTTGACTTTCGCCCCGCCCCGTCACATCTTGCCCGCAGTCCGCTGAACCCTGCGGGAGAGATCGGCAGCGCGTTTGCGTAGCCGGCGCCGAAGGAGCAATCCACCCCGGAAACTCTCAGGCAGAAGGACCGCAGGGGAAGGACTCTCTGGAAAGCAGGCGCGCAAAAGGCGGCGTGCCTCACCCAAGGTGAAAGCCGCGTTCCGTCCTGAGGGCGGAGGCGGTCAATCTCTCAGGTCCGACGACAGAGGGGGTGCCGGTCTGGAAAAGGCGCTGTCCGCGCCGACCGGTACTATGACCTGTCGGGAAGGACCTGTTGCCCATGAGCGCCGAAACCCTGCTGACCACGCCGCTGAACGCCCTGCACCGGGAACTGGGCGGCAAGATGGTCGAATTCGCCGGCTACGAGATGCCGGTGCAGTATCCCGCCGGCATCATGGCCGAGCATCTGCATACCCGTGACAAGGCCGGCCTGTTCGACGTCTCCCATATGGGCCAGGTGAAGCTGTCCGGCGAGGGCGCCGACAAGGCGCTGGAAACGCTGGTGCCGGGCGAGATCCAGGCGCTGAAGCCGGGCCGCCAGCGCTACACCCTGTTCACCAACGAACAGGGCGGCATCCTGGATGACCTGATGGTCACGCGCTTCAACGATCATCTGTTCCTGGTGGTGAACGCCGCCTGTAAGACCCAGGACATCGAACATATGCGCGCGCACCTGCCGTCCGGCGTCACGCTGGAGGTGATGTTCGAGCGCGCGCTGATGGCGCTGCAGGGACCGGCGGCCAGTGCCGTCATGGCGCGGCTGGGGCCGGCGGCCTGCGAGCTGACCTTCATGGGCGGCGCGCGGGTCGAGATTCGCGGCATCTGGTGCACCGTCACCCGTTCCGGCTATACCGGCGAGGACGGATTCGAGATTTCCGTCGATGAGGACAAGGCCGATAAGCTGGCCCGGCTGCTGCTCGACCAGCCGGAGGTGATGCCGATTGGTCTGGGCGCGCGCGATTCGCTGCGCCTCGAAGCCGGCCTGTGCCTCTATGGCCATGACATCGACACCGGCACCACGCCCATCGAGGCCGACCTCGCCTGGGCCATCGGCAAGCGCCGGCGCGAGGAAGGCGGCTTCCCCGGGGCCGATATCATCTTCGACCAGCTGAAGAACGGTACCGCGCGCAAGCGCGTCGGCATCCGCCCGGAAGGCCGCGCCCCGGCGCGTGAGCATACCGAGCTGACGGATGCCGAGGGCCGCAGGATCGGCGAGATCACCAGCGGCGGCTTCGGCCCCAGCGTCGGCGGCCCGGTCGCGATGGGCTATGTCGAGACGGCTTTCGCATCCGAGGGCACGGACATCAACGCCATGGTACGCGGCAAGGCGCTGCCGGCCAAGGTGGCGTCCATGCCCTTCACCCCCCATCGTTATCACCGCGGCTAGGAGTTGCGCAGCATGACCAGGAAATACACTGAGGACCATGAGTGGGTCGAAATCGCCGGCGACATCGCCACTGTCGGCATCACCGACTATGCGCAGCAGCAGCTGGGCGATGTCGTGTTCGTGGAGCTGCCGGCCCCCGGCAAGAAGGTGACCAAGGGCGGCGAGGCGGCCGTGGTCGAATCCGTGAAGGCGGCCAGCGAGGTCTATGCCCCGCTGACCGGCGAGGTCACCGAGGCCAATGGCGATCTGGAAGCCGCCCCCGGCACGGTGAACGAGGACCCGCACGGCAAGGGCTGGTTCTTCAAGATGAAACTCAGCAACACCGGCGAGCTGGATGGTCTGATGGACGAAGCCGCCTACAAGGCCTTCGTGGAAGGGCTGTGATCCCATGCGCTACCTACCGCTGACCGAGGCCGACCGGCGGGCCATGCTGGCCGCCATCGGCGTTCCCTCGGTCGATAGCCTGTTCCGTGACGTGCCGGAGGCCGCCTGGCTGAAGAAGCCGATCGAGGGGCTGCCCAATCACATGGGCGAGTTGGAGGTGGACCGCGCGCTCTCCGCCATGGCGGCGAAGAGCGTGACCGCCGGCAGCGTGCCGTTCTTCGTCGGTGGCGGGGCGTACAAGCATCATGTGCCCTCCTCGGTGGATCACCTGATCCAGCGCGGCGAGTTCATGACCTCCTACACGCCGTACCAGCCGGAAATCACCCAGGGCACGCTGCAGTACCTGTTCGAGTTCCAGACCCAGGTGGCGCTGATCACCGGCATGGATGTGGCCAACGCCTCCATGTATGACGGCTCGACCGCCGCCGCCGAGGCGGTGGTGATGGCGAACCGCGTGACCCGGCGCAACAAGGCGGTGCTGTCGGGCAATCTGCATCCGATGTACCGCGCGGTCATCGAGACTCACGCCAAGTTGCTGGATTTCGAGGCGGTCACCGGCCAGATCGATCCTAAGGGGGCTGACGATCTGATCGGCAAGATCGACGAAGCCACCTCCTGCGTTGTCGTGCAGAACCCGGATTTCTTCGGCAATCTGACCGACTTCACGAAGCTGGCCGAGGCCTGCCAGGCCAAGGGTGCTTTGCTGATCGTCGCGGTGACCGAGATCGTCTCGCTGGGCGCGGTGAAATCGCCGGGCGAGATGGGCGCGGACATCGTGGTGGCCGAGGGCCAGTCCATCGGCAATGCGCTGAATTTCGGCGGCCCCTATGTCGGCCTGTTCGCCACCAAGGAGAAATATGTCCGGCAGATGCCGGGCCGCCTCGCCGGTCAGACGGTGGACGCCACCGGAAGGCGCGGCTGGGTGCTGACCCTGTCTACCCGCGAGCAGCATATCCGCCGCGAGAAGGCGACCAGCAACATCTGCACGAACTCCGGCCTGTGCGCGCTGGCCTTCACCATCCACATGTCGCTGCTGGGCGAGGCGGGCTTTACCCGGCTGGCCGAGTTGAACCATGCGGCTGCGGTGACGCTGGCTGGCAAGCTGGCCGGCGTGAAGGGCGTGGAGGTGCTGACGGACAGCTTCTTCAACGAATTCACCGTGCGGCTGTCGAAGCCGGCGGCGCAGGTGGTCGAGGCGCTGGCGGCGAAACATATCCTGGCCGGCATCCCGGTCTCCCGCCTGATCCCCGGCCATGACGATCTGCTGGTGATCGCTGCCACCGAAGTGAACACGCAAGCCGATATGGACGCCCTGGCGAAGGGCCTCAGCGAGGTGCTGTCATGAGCGACTGGAGCAAGGCGCTGTCCTCCTTCGAGGGGGCGGCGGAGAACATGCCGACCATGACCGGCAATCTGGGCCTGCAGCTGGAAGAGCCGCTGATCTTCGAGCAGGGCGAGGATGGCCGCACCGGTGTCGATCTGCCGGACGTGCCGAAGGTGGAGAGCAAGCTGGGCGGGCTGGCGCGCAAGGGCGCTATCGGCCTGCCAGGCCTGTCGGAGCCGCAGGTGGTGCGGCACTACACCCGCCTCAGCCAGAAGAACTACGCCATCGATGCTGGGCTCTATCCGCTGGGTTCCTGCACGATGAAGCACAATCCCCGGCTGAATGAGAAGATGGCCCGCCTGCCGGGCTTCTCCGACGTGCATCCGCTGCAGCCGGTCTCTACTGTGCAGGGCGCGCTGGAGCTGATCGACACGCTGGCGCACTGGCTGAAGACGCTGACCGGCATGCCGGCCGTCGCCATGTCGCCGGCCGCCGGCGCGCATGGCGAGCTGTGCGGCATGATGGCGATCCGCGCTGCCATCGAGGCCAAGGGCGAGCGCCGCACCCGCGTGCTGGTGCCGGAATCGGCGCATGGCACCAACCCCGCCACGGCGGCGGCCTGCGGCTATACCGTCGATCCGATCCCCGCCAACGAGCGCGGCCGCGTCGATATCGAGGCCTTCAAGGCGAAGCTGGGGCCGGATGTCGCGGCGGTGATGATCACCAATCCGAACACCTGCGGGCTGTTCGAGAGCGAGATCATCGAAATTGCCGAGCTGATCCATTCGGTCGGCGGCTATTTCTACTGCGACGGCGCCAATTTCAACGCCATCGTCGGGCGCGTGCGCCCGGGCGACCTCGGCGTCGATGCCATGCACATCAACCTGCACAAGACCTTCTCCACCCCGCATGGCGGCGGCGGTCCAGGCGCCGGCCCGGTCGTGCTGTCCGAAGCGTTGGCGAAGTTCGTGCCGGTGCCCTATGTCGTACACGGCAAGGGCGGCTACAGCGTTGTCGAGAGCGAGGGTGCCGCGGAGGACGGCTTCGGCCGGCTGAAGGCCTTCCACGGCCAGATGGGCATGTTCGTGCGCGCGCTCACCTACATGATGAGCCACGGCGCGGACGGGCTGCGCCAGGTCGCCAACGACGCGGTGCTGAACGCCAATTACATCCTGGCCTGCTTGAAGGACGAGATGTCGCCGGCCTTCGATGGCCCCTGCATGCATGAGGCGCTGTTCGACGATACCTTCCTGAAGGGAACCGGCGTCACCACGCTCGACTTCGCCAAGGCGATGATCGACGAGGGCTATCACCCGATGACCATGTATTTCCCGCTGGTCGTCCACGGCGCCCTGCTGATCGAGCCGACCGAGACCGAAAGCAAGGAGGCGATCGATCAGTTCATCGCCGTGCTGGCCGGCCTCGCGAAGAAGGCGAAGCAGGGCGATCAGGCCGAGTGGTTCAAGGCCGCGCCGCGCTTCACCCCGCGCCGCCGGCTGGACGAGACGGCGGCCGCCCGCAAGCCGGTGCTGCGCTGGAAGCCCGAAGAACAGTCGAAGGACGCAGCGGACTGAGGTTCGCGGTTTCGGAAGATAGGGAAAAGGGCGCTCCGAGGGAGCGCCCTTTTTCTTTTGTGCGGATTATTCACCTTCCCGCTGTCATTGCCGGGCTTGACCCGGCAATCCAGGGGCCCCGTTCTGAGACGACACAGGCAGTGCACCGCCCCTGGACCCCCGGGTCAGGCCCGGGGGTGACAAGAGAAAGTTGCAGAGGCCAGCCCGTGAAAACCTACCCATTCTCCGCCAGCACATGGCCGGCGAGGTAGAGCGAGCCGCAGATCAGGATGCGCGCCGGCACGCCATCGGCGCGCAGGATGGCAGCGATGGCCTCCGCGACCGACCCTGCCGGCTCCGCCGCCAGCCCGGCCTGCTGCGCCAGGGCGGCACTCTGTGCGGCGCTCAGCGAATGCGCCTCGCCGGGGATCGCCACCGTCCGCACCGTACCGGCAAGTCCGGCGAAGGCATTGAGGAAATCCAGCGGCGTCTTGGTGTCCAGCATGCCGAAGACCAGATGCAGCGGCTTGTCCGCCCACAGCGCGCGGGCGGTCGCGGCCAGCATTCGGCCGGCATCGGCATTGTGCCCGCCATCCAGCCACAGCTCCCAGCCCGGCGGCAGTGCTTCCACCAGCGGACCGCGCGTCAGGTGCTGTATCCGGGCGGGCCAGCGGGCGGTGCGGAGCCCCTGTGCGATGTCCGCCGCGCTGACCGGCAGCCGGTCCATCGCGGCCTCCACCGTGGCGATGGCGGTGCCGGCATTGTCGATCTGGTGCAGGCCCGTCAGTACCGGCAGCGGCAGGCGGCGGGTGCCGTGCCCGCTGTCATAGACCAGCGCATCGCCTTCCTGCCGCGCCGTCCATTCGGTGCCGCCCCGGCTTGCCGGCGCGCCGATTTTCGTAGCGTAGGCATCCAGCACGCCGGGCACCTCCGCGAAGCGTTGCGGCGCATGGATGGCCGGCACGCCCGGCTTCATGATCGCCGCCTTCTCGCCCGCGATGGCCTGGATCGTGTCGCCCAGATACTGCATGTGATCCATGGAGATCGAGGTGATGACGGTCGCCAGCGGGCGGTCCACCACATTGGTGGCGTCCAGCCGTCCGCCCAGCCCGGTCTCCAGGATCAGCACATCGGCGGGCGTGCGGGAGAAGGCGAGAAAGGCGGCTGCCGTGGTGATCTCGAACAGGGTGATCGGCGCATCGCCATTGGCGCGCTCGCACTCTTCCAGGATGGCGGCGAGCGGCGCATCTTCGATCTCCGCGCCGGCGACATAGAAGCGCTCATTGAAGCGCACCAGATGCGGCGAGCTGTAGGCATGGACCTTGTAGCCCGCCGCCTCGTAGATCGCGCGCAGATAGGCCAGCGTCGAGCCCTTGCCGTTGGTACCGGCGATATGGATGACCGGCGGCAGCGCGCGTTCGGGATGGCCGAGTGCTTCCAGCAGCCGGTGCATCCGGTCCAGCGACAGGTCGATCAGCTTCGGATGCAGCTTCTGCAGCCGCTCCAGGATCGTCTCGGGGGCCGCCGGCGCCAAACCTGTTGCCACCTTGAGTCGCCCTTTCCTGATTGCGGAACTTACCGGCTGGCGCTTGCCTGAGCGGCGGGAGGTGCAATGCGCGGCGTCGGGCGCTTGTTGCGCAGCAGGCCCAGCACGCGGGTCAGCGTATCGCGCATCTCCTTGCGCGGCACCACCATGTCCACCATGCCATGTTCCTGCAGATACTCCGCGCGCTGGAAGCCGACGGGCAGCTGCTCGCGGATGGTCTCGGCGATGACGCGGGCACCGGCGAAGCCGATGACGGCGCCCGGCTCGGCAATGTGGATGTCGCCCAGCATGGCGAAGGAGGCGGTGACGCCGCCGGTCGTCGGGTCGGTCAGCAGCACGATGTAGGGTAGGCCCTTTTCCTTCACCATCTCCACCGCGATGATCGAGCGCGGCATCTGCATCAGCGACAGGATGCCTTCCTGCATGCGCGCCCCGCCGGAGGCCGGGATCGCCAGCAGGGCCGCATCCTCGGCCACGGCCAGCCGGCCGGCGGCGACCAGCGCCTCACCCACGGCGATGCCCATGGAACCGCCCATGAAGCTGAAATCGAAGGCGGCGATGACGGTCTTGTGCCCGCCGATGGTGCCGTGCGCGACGATGATGGCGTCCTGCCGGCCGGTCTTGGCCTGGGCTTCCTTCATGCGGTCGGAATAGCGCTTGCGGTCGCGGAACTTCAGCGGGTCCAGCGGCGGCTTCGGCAGGTCGATGGTCTTGTAGCTGCCCTCGTCGAACAGCATCTTCAGCCGCGTCACCACGTCGAGGCGCATGTGATGGCCGCAATGCGGGCACACACGGGAATTCTCGTCCAGTTCGCGCTGGAAGATCATCTGCCCGCAGCTGGGGCATTTCTCCCACAGATTGTCCGGCACCTCGGTCTTCTGCACCAGGGCGCGGATCTTCGGGCGAACGAAGTTATTCAGCCAATCCATCGGTCATTCCTGCCTTATGCAGCGGTGCGGGCCGCGCGCACGCCGCCCGCCAGTTTCGCGACGAAGCCCAGCGCCGCCTCGGCTAGTCCCGGCTTTGCCTTGCCGGCCTCGTCCAGATGGCCGGCGATGACGTCGACCAGCGCCGTGCCAACAACGGCGGCATCGGCAACGGCGGCTACCGCGCCGGCCTGCTCCGGCGTCCTGATGCCGAAACCAACGGCGACCGGCAGCTCGGTATGGCGCTTCAGCCGGGCGACCGCCTGGGCGACATGCTGGCTGTCCACGGCCTTCGTTCCGGTGACGCCGGTGAAGGAGACGTAATAGACGAAGCCCGATGTGTTGGACAGCACCTTGGGCAGGCGCTTGTCGTCGGTTGTCGGCGTCGCCAGCCGGATGAAGGCGATGCCGGCTTCCAGTGCCGGCAGGCACAGTTCGCTATCTTCCTCCGGCGGCAGATCGACGATGATCAGCCCGTCCACCCCGGCGCTCTTCGCATCCTTCAGGAAGCGCTCCACCCCATAGATATAGATCGGGTTGTAGTAGCCCATCAGGATGATCGGCGTGTCGTTGTCGCCGGACCGGAAGGCGCGCACCGCCTCAATGGTCTTCGCCAGCGTCATGCCGGCCTTCAACGCGCGCAGCGAGGCGGCCTGGATCGACGGGCCGTCGGCCATCGGGTCGGAGAAGGGCATGCCGATCTCGATCAGGTCGGCACCGGCGGCAGGCAGCCCCTTCAGGATCGCCAGCGCGGTTTCCGGATCGGGATCGCCGCCGGTGACGAAGGTGACAAGGCCGCCGCGGCCTTCCGCCTTCAGGGCGGCGAAGCGGCGGGTGATGCGGGACTCGGATGCGCTCATCAGGTCTTGTCCCTTACAGCTTGCCACGGGCTTTGAGGTGCTTCAGCACGGCGGCGAGGTCCTTGTCGCCGCGGCCGCACAGATTCATCACCAGCAGATGGTCCTTCGGCAGGGTCGGCGCCAGCTTGCCGACATAGGCCAGCGCGTGGCTCGGCTCCAGCGCCGGGATGATGCCTTCCATCTGCGCGCACAGCTTGAAGGCGTCCAGCGCCTCCTCGTCGGTCGCGCTGACATAGTTCACCCGGCCCATCTCATGCAGCCAGGAATGTTCCGGCCCGATGCCGGGATAGTCGAGGCCGGCGCTGATCGAGTGGGCGTCGGTGATCTGTCCGTCCTCGTTCTGCAGCAGGTAGGTGCGGTTGCCATGCAGCACGCCCGGACGACCGCCGGTCAGCGAGGCGGCGTGCTTGCCGCTCTCGATACCGTGGCCGGCGGCTTCCACCCCGTACATCTTCACCGACGAATCGTCGAGGAAGGGATGGAACAGGCCGATGGCGTTGGAGCCGCCGCCGATGCAGGCGACCAGACTGTCGGGCAGGCGCCCCTCGGCCTCCATCATCTGTTCGCGCGTCTCATGGCCGATCACCGACTGGAAGTCGCGTACCATGGCGGGGTAGGGGTGCGGGCCGGCGACCGTGCCGATGATGTAGAAATGCGTCTCCGCCTTGGCGACCCAGTAGCGCAGCGCCTCGTTCATCGCGTCCTTCAGCGTCGAGGTGCCCGACGTGACGGGCACCACCTCGGCGCCCAGCAGGCGCATGCGCTCGACGTTCGGCTGCTGGCGCTCGATATCCTCCGCACCCATGAAGACCTTGCACTTCATGCCGAACAGCGCGCAGACCGTGGCGGTGGCGACGCCATGCTGGCCGGCGCCGGTCTCGGCGATGATCTCGGTCTTGCCCATGCGCTTGGCGACCAGCGCCTGGCCCAGGCAGTTGTTGATCTTGTGCGCGCCGGTGTGGTTCAGCTCGTCGCGCTTGAAGTACAGCTTCGCCCCGCCGAAATGCGCGGTCAGCCGCTCCGCGAAATAGAGCGGCGAGGGTCGGCCGACATAATGCTTGAGGTAATAGTCGAACTCCGCCTTGAAGGCGGGGTCGGTCTTCGCCGCCTTGTAGGCCGCCTCGACCTCCAGGATCAGCGGCATCAGCGTCTCGGCGACGAAGCGCCCGCCGAAGATACCGAAATGCCCGGATTCGTCGGGACCGGCACGATAGGTGTTGGGGATGGGACTGGCCATCGTCGCTACGCCATTCGTCTGGGGTTCATGAGACGCCGCATAATGCAGACCTTGCCCCTCCGGCGCAAGGCGGGCGGCATCAAGCCGCCTTCGCCGCCTTCAGGAAGGCCCGGATCAGCGGAATCGACTTGCGGCCCGGCGCGTCCTCAACGCCGGAGGAGACATCGACGCCCGGCGCGCCGCTGGTGCGGATCGCCTCGGCCACATTGTCCGGGGTCAGCCCGCCGGCCAGCAGCCAGGGCTTGCCGAAATGCGCACCGGCCAGTAGCTGCCAGTCGAAGCGGAGCGCGTTGCCGCCGGGCAGCGCGTCCTTCATTTCCTTCGGCGGTTTCGCATCGAACATCAGCATGCCGGCCACCGGCTCGTAGGCGCTGGCCTTCGCCACATCCTCAGCACTGGCGACGGACAGCACCTTCATCACCGGCGTGCCGAAACGGCTGCGGATATCGGCCACGCGCTCTGGCGTCTCGTGCCCGTGCAGTTGCAGCAGGCCGGGGCGCATGGTGGCGACGATGGTTTCCAGCAGCGCATCATCGGCATCGACGGTCAGCGCTACGGTGCGCACGGCAGCCGGCACCGGCTTCGTCAGCTCGGTGGCCTGTTCGGGCGTCACGTTGCGCGGCGAGCGCGGATAGAAGACGAAGCCCAGGAAATCCGCCCCGCCTTCGATGGCGGCGGCGACGCTCTCCGGTGTCGAGAGGCCGCAGATCTTCACCAGCGTCATGTCAGGCGTCCGCGATCTCGGCGGCGATGCGGGCGACGGCCTCGGCGGGGTCGGCAGCACCGGTAATCGGTCGGCCAATGACCAGATAGTCGGCACCGGCGCGGATCGCGTCGGCGGGCGTCATGATGCGCTTCTGATCGCCGGTCTCGCTCCAGGAAGGGCGGATGCCGGGCACGATAAGCTTGAAGTCGCGGCCGCAGGCGGCGCGCACGGCGGTAATCTCGCGGGCCGAACAGACGATGCCGTCGAGGCCGCAATCCTGGGTGAGGCGCGCCAGCCGCACGACCTGGCTGACCGTCGGGCCATACTGGCCGACGGCGGTCAGGTCGGCATCGTCCAGGCTGGTCAGCACGGTGACGGCGATCACCAGCGGCTTCGCGATCCCGGCGGCATGCGCGGCGGAGGCGGCGGCGTCGCGCGCGGCCTCCATCATCGCCCGGCCGCCGCTGGCATGGACATTCAGCATGAAGGGCTGGCAGGTGCCGGTGGCGGCGCGCACCGCACCGGCGACCGTGTTCGGAATATCGTGATATTTCAGGTCGAGGAAGATCGGATGGCCGGCTTCAGCCACCTTGCGCACCCCGGCCGGGCCGTGCGCGTTGACGAACTCCAGTCCCAGCTTCACGCCGCCCAGGCTCGGCCCCAACCGGCCGGCAAGTCCGGCGGCATGGTCGAGGTCTGTGGTGTCGATCGCGCAGAAGACGCGCGAGAGGGCGGCGCTCGTGTCAGTCATGACGCGCTTATAGCCTATGCGCGGCTGTACGCCAATTGCGCTGCGGCAAGGTCTTCCAGTGCCGTGCCGACCGACTTGAAAAAGGTGATCTCCTGCGCTGACTGACGACCTTTCGCGGTACCACGCGTCAGGTCGTACAGGTCGCCCCGGATCGCATCGGGCGTCAGCGCGCCGGACTTCACCGCCAGCACGATGTCGCCGGCCTCCTTGAGGGCGCCCTCACGGGTATCGACGAACACGCTGGCGCGGCGGACCGCCTCGTCGTCGCTCTCGCGCATCTCCGGCGTGAAGGCGCCGACCAGGTCCAGATGCGCGCCCGGCTTCAGCCATGCGCCGTGCACCAGCGGCTGCTTCGACAGGGTGGCGCAGGAAATCAGGTCGGCCCAGCGCGCCACTTCTTCCAGATCGCCGGCCGCGGTTACGGCGCGGCCGGTCTCGGCGGCCATCTTGTCCGCCAGCGCCTGCGACTTCGTCTTGTCGCGCGCCCAGATGGCGATGCGGCGCAGCGAGGGGCGCACGGCCAGATGCGCGCGGATCAGCTGCGGCGCCAGCGCGCCGGCACCGACCATCAGCATCTTTTCCGAATCCTCACGGGCGAGATAGGAGGCGGCCAGCGCCGAGGCGGCGGCAGTGCGCCGCGCGGTCAGGGTCTGGCCATCGATCATCGCCAGTACCTCTCCGGTCTCGCCGGACAGCAGCAGGTACTGGCCCATGATGGCGGGCAGGCCCTTCTCGCCGTTCGACGGGAAGACGGTGACCATCTTGATGCCGATATAGCCGCCGGGCGTCCAGGCCGGCATCAGCAGCAGCGTCGCCTCGGCCTTGCCCGGCACCTCGACACCATGGTGGTGGCGCAGCGGCACGGTGCAGCCCTCGCGGAACATGGCGCGCAGCGCCTCGATCAGGGCGTCGTAGGGAAGCGCCCTGGCGGCGCTGTCGGCGTCGATGATCCGCATGGTCCTGTTGGGTCAGTGTGTGGTTGGCAGGGTGGGGGCGGTGTCCGAGGGCTTGCCGGTAGCGGGCAGGTTGGGCACGCCATCCGGATCGACGGCGAGGCGCTTGTCGCGGCGCAGCCGGTTCAGCTCCTGCTCCTGCTGGTCGGCGACACGGCGCAGGATGCGGATCTGGCGGCGGGTGCGCAGCACCTCGATCCACATGAAGCCGGCCCCGATCAGAAAGCCCAGGAACAGCATGGCGAGGATGGTGACGAACAGCGGCAGCGTCGCCGCATAGGGCAGCGGCCAGAGCGTGATCTCGACGGCTTCCCGGTTGGAGACGGCGAACAGCACCGCCAGCAGCAGGAAGGGCAGCGTGATCAGGGCGGTGAGTATCCGGGCGATGCGCGATTGCTGGGCCATGCCCGCAGTCCACACCGGCAGGCGGCTGCCGTCAAGGCTTCGGCATCAAGATTTGGCGGCGAGGTCGATCCCGAAATCGGGCAGCACGCTCTTCTGCTCGTCGTCGAGCACGGCCTCCGTCAGGTCAGCACCCTCCAGCACGGTGGCACGGCTGCGGCCGGTCGGCCTGCCATCGGCGCCGATCAGCGGGGCCGGCCCCAGCTTCGCCCCCGACAGGTCGGCACTGTGCAGCTTGGCACCGCGCAGGTTGGCGCCGGACAGATTGGCCCGGACCAGGCTGGCCTGGGAGAGGTCGGCGCCGGCCAGATCGGTCAGCACCAGCAGCGCGCCATTCAGCAGCGCGCCGCGCAGATTGGCCGCGCGCAGGCTGGCGCCCGACAGGTTGAAGCCGCGCAGATCGGCATCGGTGAGGTCGGCGCCATCCAGCTCCGCGCGTTCGCCGCGCTGGCCCTGGCTGCTTACCCAGCGGTCGTGGTCGAAGAGCTGGCGGTGCAGCTCAATGTCGAAGCCGTCCAGCGGCGGCGCGAAATTCGCACCTTCCGTATCGGCCCCGTCCAGCACGCCCTCAGTCAGCGTGACGCCGACCAGCCGGGCGCGCTGCAGGTTGGCCCCGTTGAGATGCGCGTTGCTGAGGTTGGCCCCGTTCAGCAGCGCCTCGCGCAGGTTGGCCGCGCCAAGGTCGGCGTCGGTCAGGTCAGTGTTGCGCATGTTGGCGCCGGCCAGGCTGGCATTGCGCAGCACGGTGCCGACCAGCATCGCGCCGGTCAGGTCAGCCTGATCCAGATTGGCGCCCGACAGATCGGCGCCCGAAAGGTTCGTAAGCCGCAGCATCGCGCCCTCGAAGCCTGGCGATGACATGGAGACGGTACCATGCGCGCCGCGCAGATCGGCCCCATTCAGATCGCTGCCCCGGAAGCTGGCGCCCGACAGGTTCGCGTCCACCAGCTTGGCCTTGCGGAGGGACGCCTCATCCAGCGTCGCGGCGGTCAGGTCAGCGCCGGTCAGGTCCGCCCCTTCCAGATTGGCACCGGTCAGGCGGATACCCTGAAGGCCGGCACCGGACAGCTGGCATTTCCGCAGATCCCGGCCGGACAGGTCGAGGCCGAACAGGCTGACATTGCTGAAATCGGCCGGCATGGCATCTTCCGCGCCGGCGAGCCAACGCCGGTGCGCTTCGAGTTCCGCGAAGATATGTTCGCGCGATCTGTAGGAATGCAGTGCCATTGCGATACAATATCACCGAAAGAATTAACCGTCGGTTAACTGCCCTGCGGCGGAAGATGCGCCGGCCGGTCATAGACCCGGTAGAAGCCGATCAGCAACATCCTGACCTCCTCCTGCTCGCCCAGCGGCAGGACAAGGCGATGGTAATAGCCGATCACATAATCATCGGGCTGGAACTTGTGGCATTGATAGACCGGCTTGCGGTCCGCGACGATGCGGTCATAGCTCTCGATGGCGGCGTCACGGAGCTGCGTAATGCCGGGCTCCTCGATATAGCGCCCGGTGAGGTCCGCGCCACGGATGGCGCAGACCTCGGTGCCGTAGAGGCGGAACCGGTAGCGGTTCCGCTCGCCTCTTTCCACATCTATCAGGATCAGGTTCGGCAGCAGGCCTGGAATTTCGACCGGGTCGATGTCAGTGCGGGCCGGCATGAGGCGGTTGCCGCGCTTGCCTTCCCAGTAGTCGTATAATTGCCGCAACCGCTCATGCTGTATGGCCTCCCGCACGACTGCCCCTTCTTTTCTGGCCTGACTTTTCTGGCCGGGGCTGCCGATTCAGGAGATGCGCATCCTCTGCTCCGGTCGCCGGCCGGCTTCGTTTGCCGCCTCGAATTCGTGGATATAGTCGCGCGTAATCGGCAAGGCATCCATCGATTTTGCGAGCTGAATCTGGAAGACCATCAGTTCCTTGCGCCGGAAGCCCAGCTCGCAGGCGGTGAGATAGAAATCCCACATGCGGCAGAAGCGCTCGTCATAGATTTCGCGCACCTTGTCGAGGTTGCCGTAGAAATTGCGGCGCCAGGCCAGCAGCGTCTCGGCATAATGCAGCCGCAGGACCTCGATATCGGTGATCAGCAGGTTGCATTCCTCGATTGGCCCGGTGATCTCCGAGATCGTCGGGATATAGGAGCCGGGGAAGATATATTTGCGCATCCAGGCATTCACCGGGCCCGGCTGGTCGAAGCGCCCGATGGAATGGACGACGGCCACCCCGTCCTCGGCCAGCAGTTCCTTCACCTTGGAGAAGAAGGCGCGGTAATGGTGCTTTCCGACATGCTCCAGCATGCCGACAGAGACGATGCGGTCGTAGGTTCCGGTCTCGTTGCGGTAGTCGCGCAGATGGAAGCCGACCCGGTCCGACAGCCCCTTGTCGCTGGCGCGCTGGTTGGAAACCTTGTGCTGTTCCTCCGACAGGGTGATGCCGGTGACCGACACCTTCGCCGCTTCCGCCAGCGTCAACCCCAGCCCGCCCCAGCCGGACCCGATGTCCAGCACCTTCTGGCCGGGCTGCAGCGAGAGCTTTGCCGCCAGATGCAGCTTCTTGCGGCGCTGCGCTGTTTCCAGATCGTCGGATGGATGGGCGAAATAGGCGCAGGAATATTGCTGGTCACTGTCCAGGAACAGGCTGAACAGCCTTCCATCCAGGTCGTAGTGATGCGCAACCCGCTGCTTTGCCCGCGGGATCGGGTTGTAGTCAGCGAAGCGGGCCAGGAAATTGCGGATGCGCGACAGCCAGCGCAGCACCCCGTCATCATAGGCGAGCCGCAGATTCTGCACGCCGATATCGACGAAGTCGTAGAGCGTGCCTTCCTCAATGACCAGCTTGCCGTCCATATAGGCTTCGCCGACAGCAAGCTGCGGGGCCAGCATCACCTTCCAGTGCATATGCGGGTCGGTGATCCGGATGGTGACCTTTGGCGCGTCCGTGGCCTTGTAGCGGCGGGTGCGTCCCTTGGCGTCGATGATCGTCAGGTCACCGACCTTGATTAGCCTCTCGAAGAGTGTGTTTGCCAGCATCGTTCGTGATCCTCACGTCAGCTTCTGGCTCATCCCTTCTATAAAGCGTAATAGACGCCCTTAAGGTTCCGCAAGTCTGGACAAGGCAACTCTTATGCAAGGCCGGTATTCATTTCCGGCCATGCATGGATGGGGCGGGCAAGTGGTGGTGGAAGTGTCCGCAGCCAGCCACTAATGCTTGGGGATGTCTAGCGGTTCGAAATTCCGCATTGGCGGCGTGCGGCGGACGATTTCCTCCAGCACGGCCTCCACCGCCTTCACGTCACGCTCCAGGCGTGCGTCGGGCTTCCGGTCCGGAGACTTCTCCGCATCGCGTTCCAGCAATTCGCCCAGAAGCTGGCGGTCCTCGTCGCAGCGTTCGTGCCCGCCGAGATAAATCAGGTCGCGGCGCAGCATCAGCCCGTAGAAGGCACGCGCAACCTCCATGGCAGCCCGGCTGACGCGGCGCTCCAGCCCGTCGATATGCTCCACCAGATGGCCGCGTTCGGTTGCCGACATCTGCAAATTGACCAGTTTGCTGCGCGTGAAGGCGGCCAGCACGAGGAAGGATTTCACCTCCTCGAAGAAGCCGCGATAGCGCGTGAAGGAATAGCGCGACACCTGCCGACGGGTGGCGGCGCAGCGGCGCAGCATCGCCTTCGCCTCCTGCTCGAAGGATTGCAGCAGTTCGACCGTCATCTGCTGTTCGGGGCTGGGTTTGGCCATTAGAGCGCTCGCATATTGGGCCATCCGATATATACTGCCCCGACCCGAAACCAACAGGACCCGTTTGACAGGATGGCGGAGCGCTTTAGATAAGGGGAATCGAAACAACCCGCAACTTTATCCGTGCGGCCCGGGCAACTGGGATGATCGGTAAGGCTGTAAGGGCGTTCCCATCCGGAACGGCATAAACAACAGGAGGCAACGTTTCATGAAGATCGGTTTGAAGACCCTGGCTGCGGTCGCGGCACTCGCGACTGTCACGGCTGCCCTGCCCGCTAAGGCGCAGGATGCCCGCTCTTACGTGCTCGCCACCGCGACCACGGGCGGCACCTACTATCCGGTCGGTGTGGCGCTGGCCACGCTGGTGAAGGTGAAGCTGGAGCCGAAGATGAAGATCGGCCTATCGGCAATCAGCTCCGCCGGCTCGGGCGAGAATGTGAAGATGCTGCGCGAAAAGCAGGCCGACTTTGCCATTCTGCAGGGCCTGTTCGGGCTGTATGCGAAGGAAGGCAGCGGTTCCATCGCGCAGGACGGCCCGCAGAAGAACATCCGCTCCATCACCATGCTGTGGCCGAATGTCGAGCATTATGTGCTGGCGGCGTCCGAGGTGAAGACCGGCACGGCGGCCGACCTGATGGGGCTGAAGGGCAAGAAATTCTCGATCGGCGCGCGCAACAGTGGCACCGAGCATTCCAACCGCTTCATCCTGAAGAATCTGGGTATCGACCCGGAGAGCCTTGACCTGGTGTTCCAGGGCTATGGCCCGACCGCCGATTCGCTGCAGAACGGTGCCATCGTCGGCGCCGGCATCCCGGGCGGCCCGCCGGTGTCCGTCATCACCCGCATCGCCGCCCAGATGGGCGACAAGGTGAAGGTGCTGCAGTTCACCGACGAAGAGATCAAGAAGGCGGATGCCGGTACCGGCCTCTACTACAAGTACACGATTCCGGCCGGCACCTACCCGGACCAGGACAAGGCCTGGACGACCATCGCCCAGCCGAACTTCCTGGGTGTGAATGACAGCGTTCCGGAAGCGGATGTCTATGAGATCACCAAGACGATCTATGAGAACCTGCCGTTCCTGAACAACATCCACGCGGCGACCAAGGCGATGTCGCTGGAAGAGGCCATGTCGGGCCTGCCGATGCCGCTGCATCCGGGTGCCGCGCGCTTCTACAAGGAAAAGGGGCTGACCGTTCCGGCGTCGCTGATGGCGAACTGATCCGGTCACACTGCCTTTGATGGTTACCGGCGCGGGGCGAGCGATCGTCCTGCGCCGGGCCATTTCCTGTCCTTGTCCTCCAGCAGCGGATTCCTGCCTTGAGCGAAGCCCGTCCCCAGTCCAGCCAGGCGCCCTCCGCCGACGAAAATGCCGGCGAGGTGCATTCCGCGCCCGAATTGCGGCCCGCCGATTCGCTGCCCGGCAAGGCGGCCTTCTGGGTCGGCATCGCGCTGGCGCTTGTGCATATCTGGATCAATACGCTCGGCACGATCTCCGAACTCTGGGCGTCCGTGCTGCATTTCGGCGGCTTCGGCCTGCTCTGCGCGCTGCTCTATCCGGCCTGGCAGGCAAAGTCCGGCGCTGGCCGTGCCATGGTGCTGGCGCTCGACGTGCTGCTTGGCCTCGCGGCACTATCGCTGTTCGCCTATCTGGTGCTGGGGGAGCCGACCTTCTACGCCCGTAACGGCGCCTTCTTCTGGTATGACTGGGTCTTCACGGCGATTGCGGTGCTGCTGGCGATCGAATTCACCCGGCGCACCACCGGCCTGATCATTCCCATCCTGATCATCCTTGCCTTCACCTATGTGACGCTGTGGGGCAACTGGTTCACCGGGGTGCTGTCCTTCAGCGGGCTCGGCTACGAGACGATGCTGTTCCGCAGCTTCTATTCCGATGACGGGATGTTCGGCGTCATCGCCACCATCTCCTACAGCTTCGTCTTCATGTTCATCCTGTTCGGCGCCTTCCTGGTGCGCTCGGGTGCAGGCGACTTCATCATCGATTTCGCGCGCGCGGTCGCCGGCAAGCTGATCGGCGGGCCCGGCTTCGTCGCTGTCATCGGCTCGGCGCTGATGGGCACGATCTCCGGATCGGCGGTTGCCAACACCGTCTCCACCGGCGTTATAACCATTCCGTTGATGAAGCGCGCCGGCTTTCCCGCAAAGTTCGCCGCCGGCGTCGAGGCGACGGCCTCGACGGGCGGCATGCTGATGCCGCCGATCATGGGGGCGGGCGCCTTCGTGATGGCCAGCTACACGCAGATTTCCTATCTCACCATCGCCGCCGTCTCGCTGCTGCCGGCGCTGCTCTATTTCTTCGGTGTCGCCTGTTTCGTGCGGGTCGAGGCGAAGAAGCAGAACATGACGACGACGGACACCGATGCGCCGCGCATTATGGAGGTGATGAAGCGCGGGGTGACTTTCTTCATCCCCATCGGCCTTTTGATCTACATGCTGATCGACGGCTTCACCCCGACCTATGCCGCCGGCTACGCCATCCTGGCTACCATCGTTGCCTCCTGGTTCACCAAGACCCACCGCATGGGGCCGAAGGAGATCCTGGAGGCGCTGGCCACCGGCTCGCGCAACATGATCATGACGGCGGTGCTGCTGGTCTCCATCGGCATCGTGGTGAACGCGGTGACGCTGACCGGTATCGGCAACACCTTCTCGCTGATGATCAGCAACTGGGCGGGCGGCAATATCCTGATCGCGCTGGTGCTGATCGCGCTCGCCAGCCTGGTGCTGGGCATGGGGCTGCCGGTGACGGCCTCCTACATCGTGCTGGCGACTTTGTCCGCGCCGGCGCTGTCCGACATGATCGTGCAGAGCGAGCTGGTGAATGCCTTCGTCGCCGGCAATGTGCCGGATGCCGCCAAGGCCATCTTCATGCTGGTGGCCCCCGACAAGCTCGACCTGCTGAACGGCCCGATGAGCAAGGATGCCGCCGAGGCTCTGGTCGCCGCCATCCCGCCGGAGATGATGGGCACGGTGAAGGAATCGACGCTGACGCCGGCCATCCTGACCACGGCGCTGCTGTCGGCGCACATGATCATCTACTGGCTGAGCCTCGATTCGAACGTGACGCCGCCGGTCTGCCTGACCGCCTTCGCCGCCGCTGCCATCGCCAAGAGCCCGCCGATGGCCACCGGCTTTACTGCCTGGAAGGTGGCGAAGACGCTGTACATCGTGCCGGTGCTGTTCGCCTATACGCCGTTCCTGAACGGCGACCCCATCCTGGCGCTGGAAATCTTCGGCTTCGCGCTGATCGGCATCTACGCGCTGATCGGCGCCATGGAGGGCTATCTGGAGGCGCCGGTCTCCTGGCCGATGCGTGCCGTGCTGTTCGCCATTGGCGTTACCATCCTGTGGCCCAACGACTGGACGGTGAACTTCATCGGCACCGGGCTGTTCCTGGCCTTTTTCGCCTGGAACCTGCGGTCGGACCGCAGGCTGAAGGCGGCGCAGGCGTAAGGATCAGTAGAAGATGTGCAGGCCGATGCCGGCATAGTCGAGCCGGCGGTCGTAGAACTGCCCGTTCGGATTGCGGCCGCTGTAATATTCCAGCAGCAGCATGACGCGCCGCCCGCCGACCACCGGGTTGGTGAACTCGATGCCGCCGCGCAGCGACAGGTCGGTGGACCAGTCATTCTCCTCGCGATTGTGCAGGTCGGCGGCAAAGACGGGACGGGCCAGCCCGTCGAAGAAGGTGACGTCCGGCGTGATCTCCAGCCCGTACTGCGCCGACCAGGGCTTCAGGTCCGACGGCTCCTTGTGGAACAGGAAGCCGCCGCCGCCATAGACCCGGTAAGTGTCGTCGAACTCGTAGGACAGCAGCAGGTCCACCGCCTCGTAGCTGAGATTGACCCGGTTGTTCTGGTTCACATCCTCGCGCAGCAGATATTCGTCGCCCAGATGCGAGCTCTGGTGATAGAGCCGCGCCATGGCGGAGAAATTGTCGTGGCGGTAGGTCACCGGGATGCCGACCCAGTAATCTGCGTTGATCAGATCCTTCGATTCGGAATCGAGGTCGAACAGCGCGAACACGCCAGCCTGGAAGCCCAGCTCCCAGTTGCCGCCATCGCCGGTCGGGCCGCGCAGCAGGCTGAAGGTCTCGCCGAAGCTCGTCGAGCCGGCATGTGTCACGTCCTCGTCATTGTCGTAATACTGGTAGGAGGCGGAGAAATGCGCCCAGCGCGGGTCGGCCAGCAACGCGTCGAACAGCGGCTTGCCGGGCGGCAGGGCCACCGTCTTTTCCGCCGAGGTTGCGCGCGGCGAGACCGGCGTGCCCTCCGCCGCAGGGCGCGACTGTGCAGCCCCACTGGCAATGGCCGGCGTTGGAGCCTGGGCCTCGCCAGCCCCTGTCCCGCCAGCCTCTGTCACGCGAACCGCGCGCACGCCCTTCAGCTTCTCGATGGCGCGGACGATCTCCGCGCTCGACTTGCCGGCGATGGCTTCACGGCGCAACGTCACCACACCGTCCTGTACGCTTACCGCCTCGGCGGGCAAGGCAAAGTCGCGTTCCAGCACCGCCGAGACATAGCCTGCCAGGAACACATCCTGGCGCGCCGGAAGGTCGGTCTGTGCCGATGCCGGCAGCGAGGGGCCAAGGAGGGCCGCCGCACCAAGCAGGCCGGAGAGGAGGAGGGGGCGGAAGAGCTTGCGGTCGGCGGGTGGATGCATGGAGCGCTCCATCACTAGGATTCAGAGGTCACGCAAGAAGGGCCGGCGCGGGGCCGACCCTTCGCGTCGAAGTCCTGTCCGCCGAGGCAGGGGGGATGGGGGGAGGCGGACGCTTCGACCAAGTGTAAACCTGTGCGGCGGTTAATCCACCTTCACATCGTCATCATCGGTCAGCGCACCGGCCGCGGCACCGCCGGCACCACCGATTACAGCGCCGGTCACCCAGCTGCCGGTCATCAGGCCGATAGCGCCACCGGCCGCGGCACCCATGGCACCGCCGGACAGCGCGCGCTGCTCCTGCTTGTTCATGCTGGAACAGGCCGACAGGGCCACCAGCGCCAGCGCCGCCATGGTGCCGGCAAGGGTCCGCCGCACCGCCGTGCCGCGCGTGGGTTCAGTCTTCTCGGTCCGAATGGGGGTCATGCTCATATCACCCTCCTCCTGTGAACTGGGGCCCACGCGATGGCTCTTCGGATGCGGGGGCGTCAGGAATGAAACGCGATGGTGGCGCGACGGTTCCCGAAAACTTCACACGGTCTGTCACGGGGGGCTCTATCGCGGCGTATCGCAAGCCGCTAAAGTTCCTGCCAAACGCGCAGCGCCAGGGAGGAAATCATGGCCGCCACCGATCCCAACCGCGTCATCCTGACCGGGGAGAATCCCTTCATCCGCCTCAGCCACAAGGATGGCGATGCGAACAGCACGGATGCCAGCTTCTGGCGTCTCTATTTCAGCCCAATGGGGCCGGGGCATGTGCTCTATCTGAAGAGCGAGCTGACCGAGGACCGCTGGGAAATCTATTCCGACAATATCGCGCTGGCGCGCTGGCTGCAGGATACCGTGCAGGGCATGCTGAACGCGGAGCTGAAGGACAAGTCTATCCCGGTGCAGGAGGCGGAGTTCGCGAAGCCGGAGGGCAATCCGCATCATTTCTGGACCGAGCGCGTGCTGAGTGCCGATGGCGAGATCGCGCTGACCTGGTACGAGACCGGCGATCCGCTGCTGATCCATACCCAGCCGAACGAGGTGCCGGGCCGGCAGTATGGCCTGTCCACCATCCTGATGCCGGCGCTGGGCGCCCGGCTGACCCTGAACGGGATGGAGGCCTCGGGCCGGCCCTGGCCGCGCGAGCGTGATGGGCGGCCCTTCAGCACCTGCGCGCTGGCCTTCTCCGAAAGCTGGACGGAGCCGCGCTGAACATAAGGAAAAGGGCCGGAGAAATACTCTCCGGCCCTTTCGAATTGGTGGAGCCAAGCGGGATCGAACCGCTGACCTCTACAATGCCATTGTAGCGCTCTCCCAGCTGAGCTATGGCCCCTCAAGGTGAGCCGGCGGCTGGGGCCGTCCGGCGCAGGCGGAAGTGTTTAAGCCCTTCGTGGCGACAACGCAAGCCTGTGTTTGCGATTTTTTTCGCCCCTCGCAGGCTTGCCCTGCCGGCAGGGGTGGCCCCCCGCCAGAAGACCTGCTCAGCGGTCCCGCGACTCCTCGTCTTCGTCGTCGTCGCTCTCCTCATCGGACTCGTCGAGGCTGTCATCCTCGTCCTCGTCCACGAGCAGCGCTTCGTCCTCATCCTCATCGTCAAGGTCGAGGTCGATATCCTCGTCCTCATCCTCGTCGTCGCTGGCCACCCGCTTCGGGCCGGTCACCACGACATCGTCGAGGGTGTCGTCGGCATCCTCTTCCTCGGCCAGGACGTCGTCATCATCCACATCCTCGACATCCTCGATGTCCTCGATGTCTTCCAGCGCGTCCGTATCCTCGTCCTTCACCGGGCGTGCCTTCGCCTTGGCCTTCGCCGGCACCGGCTTGGCGTCGGCGACGGTGCGGACCTTGCGGCTCTTCAGCGCGGTCTCGAAATCGAAGGTCGTGCCGCACTTCGGGCACACGATCGGATCGCGCTTCAGGTCGTAGAATTTCGCGCCGCAACTATGACAGGTGCGCTTAACGCCCCATTCGGGTTTGACCACGTGCCCCTCCGGTATCGTGAGCAGAAAATTCGGGTGCGACTTGCCACGGCGGGCAAGCCAAGTCAAAGCGAAATTGATGCGGCAGACGCGCGCGTCGTGCAAGTGCAAGATCGTCCATGGCAGGCAGGCAGGCTTGCGGGGTTGGGCGCGCGGGCGGGAATATGCTAGAGACACGCAAAATGTGAGCGCACCCGGCGCGCCGCCCTTTCCAGGAGGTTTCCCTTGCATCCGCTTGCGCATCCGCTCGTTTCCCGCCGTGCCGAAGCGCTTCGCGGCGCCGTTACCGCCCCCGGCGACAAGTCGATCTCGCACCGCGCGCTGATGTTCGGCGGGCTTGCCATCGGCGAGACGGCGATCCACGGCCTGCTGGAAGGCGAGGATGTGCTGAATACGGCGAAGGCGATGCGCGCCTATGGCGCTGCCGTGCGGCGCGATGAGGATGGCGTATGGCGCGTCTCCGGCGTTGGCGTCGGTGGTCTCGCCGAGCCGGAGGACATGCTCGACCTTGGCAATTCCGGAACCGGCGCGCGGCTGCTGATGGGGCTGGCGGCCGGGCACCCGATCACCAGCTTCTTCACCGGCGATGCGTCGCTGCGCCGCCGCCCGATGGCGCGTGTGATGAAGCCGCTGGGCGATATGGGCGCCCGTTTCGTCTCCCGCGAGGGCGGGCGGCTGCCGCTGGCGGTCACCGGCGCGCGCCACCCGCTGCCCCTCGACTACACGCTGCCGGTCGCCTCGGCGCAGGTGAAGTCGGCGATCCTGCTGGCAGGGCTGACCGCGCCGGGCGAGACCATCGTGGTGGAGCCGGAGCCGACCCGCGACCATTCAGAGCGCATGCTGCGCCATTTCGGGGCGACCGTGCGGGTCGAGGACCGCGCGGACGGCACCCGCGCGGTGACGCTGACCGGCCAGCCGGAACTGGCGGCGGCGACCGTCCGTGTGCCGGGCGATCCCTCCTCGGCGGCCTTTCCGGCGGTGGCGGCGTTGCTGGTGCCGGGGTCCGAGGTGCGGATAGCCAATGTCGGCGCGAATCCGCTGCGTTTCGGCCTGTTCGAGACGCTGCTGGAGATGGGGGCCGACATCGCGCTGGAGAACCGGCGCGAGGAAGCCGGCGAGCCGGTGGTCGATCTGCTGGTGCGGGCCGGCGGGCTGAAGGGTGTTGTCGTGCCGCCGCGCCGCGCGCCCAGCATGATCGACGAATATCCGATCCTGGCGATGGCGGCAGCCTGCGCCGAGGGCCCGACGGTGATGGAAGGGCTGGCGGAACTGCGCGTGAAGGAAAGCGACCGGCTGGGCGCGGTTGCGCGCGGCCTGGCTGCCTGCGGTGTCGAGGTTGAGGAAGGGCCGGACCGGCTGGTGGTGCATGGCAAGGGCCGGCCGCCGCTGGGCGGGGCGATGATCGCGGCCAATCTGGACCACCGTATCGCCATGGCCTTCGCCGTGCTGGGCATGGTCAGCGAGAAGCCGGTATCGATCGACGATGGCGAGCCGATCGCCACCAGCTTTCCCGGTTTCGTGCCGATGATGAACAGGCTGGGTGCCGATATCGCGGAAGAGCCGGCATGATCATCGCGGTCGATGGGCCCGCAGCGTCGGGCAAGGGCACCATCGCGCGGCGCATCGCGCGGGAACTGGATTTCGCCTATCTCGATACCGGGCTGCTCTATCGCGGCGTCGGCGTGATGGTGCTGGACCGTGGCGGAAATCCGGAAGATCCGGAGGCCGCGACGCGGGCGGCGGAATCCTTTGACCCGGCATTGATGGCGGACCCGCGCCTGCGCGGCGACGAGGCGGCGGTAGCGGCCTCCAAAGTGGCGGCAATTCCCGGCGTGCGCGCCGCCATGCTGGAGTTCCAGCGCAGCTTCGGGCGCACCCCGCCGGACGGCAGGAAGGGCGCGGTGCTGGATGGGCGCGACATCGGCACGGCGATCTTTCCCGATGCCGATGTGAAGCTGTTCATCACCGCCGCTGTCGAGGTGCGTGCCGAACGCCGGCATAAGGAGTTGCTTGAGCGCGGGAGTCCTTCTATATATGCGCGCGTTCTGCAGGACATGCAGGAGCGGGACCAGCGCGACCGTTCGCGGTCGACAGCCCCGATGGCGATTGCACCTGATGCGGTTGTCATCGACACCTCGGCGCTCGACGTCGAGGCGGCCTTCCAGGCGGCGATGGACCCGATCCGGAAAAAGCAAGACCGGCAGAACCCCGTCCGTTGACCGCCGGCCTGGCCGCCGGCGTAAGACACGGACACCCGTCCTGGGCCTCCGAGAGCGAGGCAGGGCGGTTGCCCGCCGGCACCATCCAGCGGCCCCGGAAATCCCAAACGCATCCGGGGGCGCCGCACGGCAGGGCACATGGAAGGAGACTATCTACATGGCCACACAGACCGCAACGGACACCTCGTCCGCCAAGGAAAGCTTTGCCGCACTGCTTGAGGAGTCGCTCGGCTCCGGTGACGGTCTCGAAGGGACCGTTGTCAAAGGCAGGGTGGTTTCCATCGAGGGCGACTTCGCCCTCATCGACGTCGGCCTGAAGTCCGAAGGCCGCGTCCAGCTGAAGGAATTCGCCACCCCCGGCCAGAAGCCCGAAATCCAGCCGGGTGACACGGTCGAGGTCTATCTCGAGCGGATGGAAGACAAGAACGGCGAGGCGATGCTGAGCCGCGAGAAGGCCCGCCGGGAGGAATCCTGGGTCCTGCTCGAAAAGTCCTTCGAGGACAATCAGAAGGTCACCGGCGTGATCTTCGGCCGCGTGAAGGGTGGCTTCACGGTTGACCTGTCGGGGGCTGTGGCCTTCCTGCCGGGCAGCCAGGTGGACATCCGCCCGGTGCGGGACATCGGCCCGCTGATGGGCACTCCGCAGCCCTTCCAGATCCTGAAGATGGACCGCCGCCGCGGTAACATCGTCGTGTCGCGCCGCGCCGTGCTCGAGGAGAGCCGTGCGGAGGCCCGTTCGGAACTGGTCGCCTCGCTGAAGGAAGGCCAGGTGCTGAACGGTGTCGTGAAGAACATCACCGATTACGGCGCCTTCGTCGATCTGGGCGGCGTCGATGGCCTGCTGCACGTCACCGACATCGCGTGGCGTCGCATCAACCATCCGTCCGAGGCGCTGCAGATCGGCCAGACCGTCAAGGTCCAGGTCATCCGCTTCAACCCGGACACCCAGCGCATCAGCCTCGGCATGAAGCAGCTGGAAGCCGATCCGTGGGAAGGCGTGGACGCCAAGTACCCGGTCTCGGCCCGCTTCAGCGGCCGTGTCACCAACATCACCGACTACGGCGCCTTCGTGGAGCTAGAGCCGGGGATCGAAGGTCTGGTGCACGTCTCCGAGATGAGCTGGACCAAGAAGAACGTCCATCCGGGCAAGATCGTCTCCACCTCGCAGGAAGTGGATGTGGTCGTGCTGGACGTCGATCCGGTCAAGCGCCGCATCTCGCTGGGCCTGAAGCAGACCCTGGCGAACCCGTGGGAAGAGTTTGCGGCCAAGTTCCCGCCGCAGACCGAAGTCGAGGGCGAGGTCAAGAACATCACCGAATTCGGTGTGTTCATCGGCCTGCCGGGCGACATCGACGGCATGGTGCACTTCTCGGACCTGGACTGGCAGCGCCCTGGCGAAGAAGCCGTCAAGGACTACAAGAAGGGCGACATCGTGAAGGCCAAGGTGCTGGAAGTCGATGTCGAGAAGGAGCGTATCTCGCTGGGCATCAAGCAGCTCACCGAGGACAGCTTCGCCAAGGCGACCTCCGCCGCCCCGGCTGCCGGCGGCGTGCGCAAGGGTTCCGTGGTGACCGCGACCGTGACCAAGGTCGAGGACAACGGCATCGAGGTCGAGGTGAATGGGGCCATCGGCTTCATCCGCCGTGCCGACCTGTCGCGTGACCGTTCCGAGCAGCGCCCGGACCGTTTCGCCATCGGCGAGAAGGTCGATGCCAAGATCACCAACGTCGACGCCAAGACCCGGCGCATGACGCTGTCGATCAAGGCCCGCGAGATCGACGAGGACAAGCAGGTGATGGCGGAATTCGGCTCGTCCGATTCCGGCGCCAGCCTGGGCGACATCCTCGGCCCGGCACTCGCGCGCGGCGGCGAGGCGGAAGACAAGAAGTAAGCCTTCCCCTCGGCTGCAACCGATCAGGAACGCCCGGGCCTTCGCGCCCGGGCGTTTCCGTTTGTGGATATATTTGAAAAATCCTTTGATCCGAACGGTTTACTTGACGTGCCCTGGTGAATCTGCCACCGTGCATTAAGGAAAACGGCGGAAATGCGCCTAAAATACCGATGATGACGGTGCCAAAGGCGCTGCTATCGCGGGGGCAAGACGGCAAAACGGCTAACAGGGGACGCTGCGATGACCAAGTCGGAACTGATCGCGCGGTTAGCGGAACAGAACCCGCATCTCTATCAGCGGGATGTCGAGCGTATCGTCTCGACCATCTTCGACGAGATCACCGCCGCCCTGGCGCGCGGCGACCGGGTCGAGCTTCGGGGGTTCGGGGCTTTTTCCGTGAAGAAGCGCGATGCCCGCGTCGGGCGCAACCCGCGCACCGGCGACGCGGTGAAGGTGGATGCCAAGCACATCCCCTTCTTCAAGACCGGCAAGCAGCTGCGCGAGCGCCTGAACGCAGACTGACCAACGCCGATTAACAGTAGGCCGGGTTCAGGCCTTGGGCTTGCGGGCGTAGTAGCGCAGCAGCTTTTCCTTGTGATTGGGCGGCATCATCAGCCAGCGCGCCGCCAGCCCCTTATCGTCGATCCGTGTCACCAGCACGATGCCGTTCAGGCGCAGCATGCCATCGGGCGCCTGGATGTCCCGGATCACGGCCTCTACTTTCGCCTTCTGGTTCACGATCAGCCCGCCGCGATAGGGGTGGATCAGCAACCCGTCCGGCGACCAGTCATGCAGCGGATAGTCGCGGCCGTCGATGCGGACATAGGCATCGCCCTTCGGCCGCAGCCTGACATGGCGTCGGCGGTCACGGCTATGGGTCGCGGTATAGAGGAGGTTCTTCAGCGACATTGGCGGCATTTCGTTAGAGGCGATATGCCGCGATCCTGCGCCCATAAGGTGAAGGATCGGTTAATAAGCATAAAATCCAATCTATTTTCATGTGCTGATTTACCGCATGGCTGGGTGGCAAAGGCGCATTCCGTGAAGGGTTGTTGGCGCGGGGGCGCTGTGCTACGGGAACGCCATGCTGAAGAAGATTAAAGAGCTTTTCGCGCCGAAGGCGGAGGGCGCGAAGGATAGTCCCGTGCGGGATCGCCTGCATATGGCCGCGGCGGCGCTTCTGGTTGAAGCGGCGACGACCGATGCGGAATATGGTGCCGAGGAGCGCGAGACGATCGAGCGGCTGTGCCGCGAGCGGTTTTCGCTGAGCGCGGGCGACGCGGCCGCACTGGTGCGGGAGGCCGAAACGGAGATCGAGAGCAATCACGAACTCTATGGCTTTACCCGCGCGGTGCGGGAGACGATGCCGCCGGAAGAACGGGTGGCCATCGTCGAGATGCTGTGGGAGGTCGTCTATGCGGATGGCCACCTGCACGAATACGAGGCGAACCTGCTGCGGCGCATCTGCGGCCTGATTTATGTGACCGATCAGGACAGCGGTGCCGCGCGCAAGCGGGTGATGGAGAAGCTGGGGCTTTAGGGGCCTGCCGGGCCTGCCATTCCTGGCCGGTTCGAGACTTATCGTGACGTTGGTAGGTGGAGCGGACGATGACCTACGTGGTGACCGAGGCGTGCATCAAGTGCAAGTACATGGATTGCGTGGAAGTGTGTCCGGTGGACTGCTTCTACGAAGGCGAGACCATGCTGGTCATCCATCCGGACGAGTGCATCGACTGCGGCGTGTGCGAGCCGGAATGCCCGCCTGAGGCCATCATCCCGGACACCGAGGGCGAGGCCGATCGCTGGGCCGAACTGAACCGAGACTATGCCGAGAAATGGCCGAACATCACCCGCAAGGGCGAACCGCCGGCCGATGCGGAGGATTATCGCGGCATGCCGGGCAAGTTTGAGAAATTCTTTTCCGACAAGCCAGGCAAGGGCTGAGCCGGCGCTTCGGCCCGAATCTATTTGATTCCGCTTGGATTCTTTGCTGCGCGCCGGTTCGGCGCGGGCTTTGTCGTGCATGATGCCCTGCTGATGCATGGGCGGAATGCGTGAGGAAGCTACCCTTATAAACCAAATTATGTTACGTTTTGTTGGTGGTGAGGGGTGTTTCGCCTGTCACGCTGCCGATTTCCCATCTTCGGCCCCTAAGGGCTGCGCGGATAGCGCCATTTCCGGATGGCGACAGGGCGGCGTCTTCTGTTTTCGGCGAACGGCTAAGAAAGGTCAGTTGGCTAAAATGTCAAAAAAGATCGAGTTCTCCACCGGCGAATTCGTGGTGTATCCGTCGCATGGCGTCGGCCAGATCGTCGGTCGCGAGACCCAGACGATCGCCGGTCACGAATTGCAGGTTTTCGTCATCGATTTCGAGAAGGACCGCATGACCCTGCGTGTGCCTGTCGCGAAGGCCGGTACGTCGGGCCTGCGGCCGCTCAGCAGCAAGAAGCAGATGCAGACCGCGCTGGCCAAGCTGAAGGGCCGCAGCCGCGCACGCCGCACCATGTGGAGCCGCCGCGCCCAGGAATATGAGGCCAAGATCAATTCCGGCGACCCGGCTTCCATCGCCGAAGTGGTGCGCGATCTGCACCGCAACGCCTCGCAGCCGGACCAGTCCTACAGCGAGCGGCAGATGTACCAGGCCGCCCTCGACCGGCTGGCCCGTGAGTTTGCGGCGATCGAGAGCATCGATCCGGAAGCGGCGGCCCAGCGTCTCGAAGAGATGATGAGCGCGGCCTGATCGTAACAGATTGTAAAAAAAGAGAGGTGCCCGGCGGAGTTAATCGCCGCGGCGCCTCTTTTCTTTTTACCGGTTCTGCGTCACCGTCTGCGGCGACGGAACAAAGTAGCTGCCAGGACGATTCCAAGAGAGCATGAGCGATCGCGACAAGTTTGCCGTACTCCGCGGAGGCGGACGGGTCTGGGCCATAGGCGCCATCCATGGCGATGCCGAACGGCTGTCGCGCCTGCATGATGCGCTGGCGGCCCGGCTGGAGCCATCCGACTGCCTCGTCTATCTGGGCAACTTCATGGGGCGCGGCACGCAGATCGTCGAAACCATCGATGAATTGCTGCGTTTCCGCATCGCCTTCCTCGCCCGTCCTTACAGCTTTGTCGAGGACATCGCCTTCCTGCGCGGCAATCAGGAGGAGATGTGGGACAAGCTGCTACAGCTTCAGTTCGCGCCGAACCCGCCTGAAGTGCTGGCATGGATGCTGCGCCAGGGGCTGCAGGGCACCATGACGGCCTATGGCAGTACGGCCGAGGAGGCGCTGGGCATCGCCCGCCAGGGCGCAGTGGCGATCTCACGCTGGACCGGGCAGCTGAGGTCCGCGATGCAATCCCGGCCGGGGCACATGCAGCTCCTCAACGGCCTGAAGCGCGCGGCCTATACCGACGATGGCGGCCTTTTGTTCGTGAATGCCGGTATCGATCCCGAACGACCGCTGACCGCGCAGAGCGACAGCTTCTGGTGGGGCGGCGGCAGTTTCGGGCGGATATCGGCCCCCTATGGCGGCTTCGCCAAGGTGATTCGGGGCTTCGATCCCTCGCATGGCGGCGTCGCTGACACACCCTATACGGCCACCATCGATGCCGGCTGCGGCTATGAGGGCGGACTGGTTGCGGCCTGCTTCGCCCCCGATGGCAGCGTGCTGGACTGGATCGAAAGCTGATCCGATCACTGGCCTGTGATCCATCCCTTTTGTCATTGCGTACTAAGCTATGACAACACGCCAGGAATGGTGGCACCCGATATCCCTCGGGCTCAAGCTGCCCCGGCATCGTCAAGGGATGCTCAGCAATGGCCTATATCGACGACCCGGATACTCAGCGCGCAAACCTGACCTTCATCCGTGCCTCGATGAAGGAACCGCTGCTCAGCCGCGAACATGAACATGATCTCGTCTGCCGCTGGCGTCTCGATAATGACGAAGCCGCGCTGCACGAGCTGATCCGTTCCTACACCCGCCTGGTCATCGGCACCGCCTCCAAATTCCGCAATTACGGCTTGCCGATGGGCGATCTCGTCCAGGAAGGCAATGTCGGCCTGATGCAGGCCGCAGCGCGTTTCGATCCGGAACGCGAGGTCCGCTTCTCGACCTATGCGATCTGGTGGATTCGTTCTGCCATCCAGGACTATATCCTGCGCAACTGGTCGATCGTGCGTACCGGCACCACCGCCGCCCAGAAATCGCTGTTCTTCAACCTGCGCCGGCTGCGCGCGCGCATCAACGATATCGGCGCCACCAGCATGACGCAGGAAGCACGGGAGAAGGTCGCGCGCGAGCTGCAGGTCAGCCTGCGCGAAGTCGAATCGATGGAGATGCGGCTGGGTTCTGCCGACCAGTCGCTGAACGCCACCATCGGTGAGGCTGGCGAGGATAGCTGGCAGGATTTCTTGCCCGACGAACGGCCGAGCCCGGAGCTGACCGTCACCGGCCTGCGCGATGCCGCCAGCCGCTCGCGCTGGCTGGCCGAGGCGCTGTCCGACCTGTCGCCACGCGAACGGGTCATCATCGAGCGCCGCCGCCTCGTTGAAGAGGGGGCTACGCTGGAGGAGCTGGGCCGCGAACTCGGCGTCTCCAAGGAGCGTATCCGCCAGCTGGAAAGCCGCGCGATGAACAAGCTGCGCGTCTCGATGATGCGCAACGTCTCCCAGTACGACGAGCTGTTCGTCGAAGAGTAATTTCCCGGATTTTTCTCCCTCAGTTTTCCTCCCGAGTCTCCCTCAAGGGCGCTGTCATGGCGCCCTTCTTTTTTGCTAAGTCCCGGCCCGAAACATTAGTCGGACGGGCCGCCTATCCTTCCTCCGGTTCCGATGAGGAGGGGAAGCGACCATGACTGTTACCTGCTGCATCCGCTATGTGATCGACCCGTTCCAGCGCGATGCCTTTGCCGCCTATGCGCGCAACTGGCTGCGCATCATCCCCGCCTGCGGGGGCGATCTGCTGGGATATTTCCTGCCGCATGAGGGCACGAATTACGAGGCTCTGGCGCTGATCTCCTTCGCCAGCCTGGCCGATTACGAAACCTACCGTGCCCGGCTGAAGAGCGACCCTGACGGTGCGGCCAATTTCCGGATGGCGCAGGAAAAGCGCTTCATCCTGAAGGAGGAGCGCACCTTCCTGACGCCGGTTGGGCCATGATCGCCGTCATCTTCGAGGTTGAGCCGGTTGCCGGCGGGCGGCAGGCCTATCTCGACATCGCCGCCGATTTGCGGCCGCTGCTGGATGGCATCGACGGGTTCCTGTCCATCGAGCGGTTCGAGAGTCTCGCCCAGCCCGGCAAGATCCTGTCACTGTCCTTCTGGCGCGACGAGGAGGCCATCGCCGAATGGCGGCGGCTGGAACGGCACCGTACGGCACAGGCGACGGGGCGGTCCGGCCTGTTTGCGGATTACCGGCTGCGCGTCGCCCATGTCGTGCGGGATTACGGGCTTACCCGCCGCGCCGAGACGCCGCCCGACCTGAAGGCGGCGCATGGGGGATAGGATTTACTCGGTGACGATCTTCACCAGCGTGCCGGCGGGCGGCACCTGTCCGGCCTGCAGGCCGTTCAGCGTGGCAAAGCGCTCGGCCGCCAGCGGGCCGGGCGGCATTTTTGCCGCAAGGCTGGCCGCGGTATCGCCGGAACGGACCGTGTAAAGCTTCAGCCTTTCGGGCTTCACTGCTGCCGCCTCTGACGCGCTCAGCCGGCGGAAGCTGTAGGTCGTCTCGCGCAAGGCCCGGGAGAGCTGGTCCGTCACCTGGGCGGGCGTGATGAAGGCGAAGCGGTAGAAGCTGCCGTTGCCGCCCGAAATGGCGACCAGCCGCACATCGACGGGCCCCGCATTGCTGTTGGCGCGCGCGGCACCCGTGGCGGCGGGCAGGCTGTTCACCTCGATGGCCTCGATATTGGACAGGCGCAGATTGCCGCCCCAGGCCTGCAGATAGGTGCGCGGCGCCGGGTTGCCCTGGGCCTTGCCCATGTCGAAGCTGATCACCGAATTGTTCGGCCCGGCGGCCTGCACCTTGGTCTGGCCGTTCACCAGGGTGAAGTTCTCCGGCACGGTGAAGCGGAAGCGCAGTTCCGGATGGATGAAGTCCCGGCCGCGCACGACGCCCTGATCCGGGTTGTCGCCATAGAGCATACCATCCAGCTTCCGCAGATATTCGTTGCGGGCGATGCGCGGGTTGGCGACCGCGCCGACATTGGCGGCCTCCCGCGCGGCCTGCACACGGTCCAGCGTGCGCGGATGTGTGGCCATGATGTTGGTCTGATCGACGGTGTCAGGCGATCTGCCGGCAAGCTGCGCCTGCAGCCGGGAATGCCGGTCCAGCTTGGTGAGGAAGCTGGCCATTGCGTCCGGCGCATAGCCGGCGCGGGTCAGATAGCGCACGCCTAGCGTATCGGCCTCGAACTCCTGGCCGCGCGAATAGCTTTGCAGATAGGCCTGCGCGCCATAGCCGGCGGCGTTCGCCAGCTCGTTCGACTTGGTCAGCACGCCCAGCAGGGCAACGCCCAGATTGGCGACGACATTCTGGCTGTAGCGTTCGGCGGAATGGCGCGCGGTCACATGGCCGATCTCATGCGCCATGACGCCGGCAAGTTCCGCCTCGTTCTCCGCCAGCGCCATCAGGCCGCGCGTCACATAGACATAGCCGCCGGGCAGGGCGAAGGCGTTGACGATGGGCGAATCCAGCACGGTGAAGGTGAAATTCAGGTCCGGCATTTCCGACTGGGCGGCCAGTCGCTGCCCCAGCCCGGTGACATAGCTGTTGATGCTGGCATTGTCGTAGGAACCGCCGAACTGCTGGGTGATCCTGGGATGCTGCTCCGCCCCGACCTGGCGCTCCTGCTGCGGCGACATCAGGGCGGCGAACTGCTCCTCACCCGTTGCCGGGTTGGTGGTGCAGGCCGGCAGCAGGGCAGCCGCGCCCAGCAGGCCAAGGGCGGCCAGCAGACGGGACGGACTGGATGCGGTTCTGGCTTGGTGTCGTTGCGGCATCATTTTTCCAGTACCTCGATCTGTTCCGGATGGGTCGCCTCTATCATCGGGCCATTCCATTCCTTCAGCCAGCCCCGGACGCGGACGGTGCGGCCCTGCAGCGTCAGCGGGTCGACATTCACTTCCTCGAACAGGCGGCTGGCATGCCGTTCGATGACGATGGTGAAATCAGAACGGTAATCCGCGGCGAAATTAAGGTAGAGGCGCGCGCCCTTGCGCTCGGACTTCAGGACCCGCCCTTCGACCAGCTGGAAACTGTCGAGATGCGCACCGGCCTCGCGATGGTCGAGAATGCGGTAATAGGGGTGCGCCCAGATGCCCCGGCGCGCCGCCCGGGCCTCGGCTTCCAGCGCCAGCATGTCGGCCACCGCTGCACGGTTATCGGGGAAGGAATAGACCCGTGCCATGCCCCGGCGCAGCATCTCGCCCTGCACCCACAGCTCGTCGCCGGTGCGGAACAGATGTGCCAGCAGCCGCTGGTGCCGGTCCTGCCGCGCGCCGCCATAGGCTAGCACAAGCTCCCGGCCGAGCGCGATCTCGGCCAGTGCCTGCTTCGCCTCCTCGGCCAGTGGCCAGGCCCGGAAGTTGCGCCGACCGAGCGGCAGTTTCGGCGCCTGCAGTCCGACCAGCCGTACCTCTTGCCCATCCTCCAGCACCAGCGTGTCGCCATCGACGATTTCGATGGCGAGCGCCGTCCGGTCGCGCACCAGCTCTGCCGGCTGGGCAGCGGCGGCCGGCAGGGTCAGGAAGGCGGCGAGCAGCAGAAGGCGCAGGCGGAACAGCATGGCTACTACTTAGCAGGGAAGCGGCAAGTCGCAACGCCCAGTTCAACGGCCCAGTGCAACAGGATTGACGCGGGCGCCGCCGCGCCGTTCCATAATTCCCCGGAAAATCCCGCTGCCCGGCATAGAGGAGAAGCCGCCATGCCGACCGACGCCGCCCTGCCGCTCTATCCCGAGATCGAGCCCTATGAGACCGGCATGCTGCCGGTGGGCAGCGGCCATACGCTCTATTGGGAACAATCGGGCAATCCGGAGGGCGTGCCGGTGGTCTTCCTGCATGGCGGGCCGGGGTCGGGTGCCTCCCCGACGCATCGCCGGTTCTTCGATTCCGAAGCCTACCGGATCGTCGTGTTCGACCAGCGCGGGGCGGGCCGCTCCACGCCGCTCGGCAGCCTGACGGACAACACGACCGCGCATCTGATCGCCGATCTGGAGGCACTGCGCCGGCATCTCGGCATTGCCCGCTGGCTGGTGTTCGGTGGCTCCTGGGGATCGACCCTGGCACTGGCCTATGGTGTTGCCCATCCGGCCTCCTGCCTGGGCTTCGTGCTGCGCGGCATCTTCCTGGGGCGGCGCGCGGAGATCGACTGGTTCCTGAATGGCATCCGGACTGTCTTCCCGGAGAACTGGCGCAAATTCGCCGAGTTCCTGCCGGCGGAGGAGCGCGGCAATCTGCTGGCGGGATATTACCGGCGGCTGGTCGATCCCGACCCTGCGGTCCATATGCCGGCGGCCAGGAGCTGGAGCACCTATGAGGGCAGCTGCTCCACCCTGCAGCCCAACCCGTCGCTGGTCGGCAGCTTCGCAGAGGAGCGCCACGCGCTCGGCATGGCGCGGATCGAGGCGCATTATTTCCGCCATGACTGCTTCATCGATGGCGAGGTGCTGCTGCGCCGGGTGGAACTGATCCGGCAGCTTCCGGCGGTCATCGTGCAGGGCCGCTATGACATGGTCTGCCCGGTCGTCACCGCCGATGCGCTGGCCCAGGCCTGGCCGGAAGCCGACTACCGCATCGTCCCCGATGCCGGCCATTCGGCGATGGAGCCGGGCATCGCCGCAGCGCTGGTGGAGGCGACGCGCGGCATGCAGGAAAAGCTTCCGGTGAAAGATGAATAACCTATATGCGTCCGATTTTGCTGTCTTGTCATTGCCGGGCTTGACCCGGCAATCCAGGGGCCACGTTCTGAGATGTTTCAGGCAGAGCACCGCCCCTGGATGCCCGGATCAAGTCCGGGCATGACATAAAAGGAAGACGGGTTGCAAAGCCGCTGAAAGAGGGTTCTCTGCATAGCCCGCGCTTGCACACCGACGCTCAACCCGTATGATCGGCGCGGGGTCTGTTCCAAGGAGGGGATATCGTGAGCAGCAAGAACGGGTTGCGGTCTCTGGTGCTGGCTGCTGCGGGGTTCGCCGCGCTGGCTTTTTCCGGTCAGGCGAAGGCGGAGGAGCCGGCCTTTCTGGCGCTGTCCGGCGGCGCCTACGATGTGAATGACAGCTTCACCGCCGGCGAGTTCCGCGCCGAATACCGTTTCGCGGAAAAGCACAAGTTGTGGGTGTTCACGCCCTTCATCGGCGTCATGGGCACGACCGATTCCGCCGTCTATGGCTATGCCGGCATCGGCATGGATATCTTCTTCGGCCGGCGGCTCGTGCTGACGCCGAACTTCGCGGTCGGTGCCTATCATGATGGCGACGGCAAGGATCTGGGTCATACGGTCGAGTTCCGCTCCGGCCTGGAACTGGCCTATCGCTTCGACAATCGCTCGCGCCTCGGCATCGCCGTGCACCACATCTCCAACGCCAGCCTGGGTGACAGCAATCCCGGGACGGAATCGGTGGTGCTGACCTACGCCATCCCGATGGATTCGCTGATCGGCCAGTAGCTGATCGGACAGTAAAGGCCGTTTCAGAGCGCCCAGCGCTGCCGCCAGGCCTGCAGCATCAGCACCGCCCACAGCTTCGTGCCGTGGTCGCGTGTGCCCTCCTGATGCTCACGCCAGGCGGCGCGGATTGGCGTAGCTTCCAGCAGCCCGTCCGCCGATAGCGCTTCGGCGTCCAGCAGGCTTTCCGCCCAGTCGCGCAGGGGGCCGCGCAGCCACCCGTCCAGCGGCACGGAGAATCCCGCCTTCGGCCGCTCGAACAGGTCGCGCGGGACATGCCGTTCCAGTATCTGTCGCAGCGGCCATTTGCTGCGCCCCTCGCGGTGCAGCAGGGATTTCGGCAGCCGCCAGGCGAGTTCCGCCACCCGGTGGTCGAGCAGCGGCACGCGCACTTCCAGCCCGCAGCCCATGCTGGCGCGGTCCACCTTGGCCAGCACATCGTCCGGCAGGTAGGTCAGCGCATCCATCAGCCGGGCGCGGTGGAAGGGATCGGTTATGCTCGATGCGCTGCCCAGATCCTCCGCCGCCGTGCTACGCCGCACCGACCCTGGCACCAGCCCTTCCGCCGCCGGCCAGTGGGTGACGAGGCGGCGATACATCGCATCCGGCCCGTCCAGCGGCAGGACCGAGGCCAGCTTGCCGACCTTGTCTCCCAGCATCGGCGGGCGGTAGCGATCCGGCAGACTCTCCGCAAGCTTCGCCCAGTTCCCGGCGGACGGCATCTTCAGCAGGGCCGAGGCGATCTTGCGCATCGGGCGCGGGACGGCGGAGACCCGGTCCCAAACCGCTTCGCCGATGCGGTGCCGGTGGTAGCCGCCGAACAGCTCGTCGCCGCCATCGCCGCTGAGCGCCACCGTCACCTGCTGGCGGGCAAGGCGGGAGACCAGCAGCGTCGGAATCTGCGAGGCGTCGGCGAACGGCTCGTCATACAGCTCTGGCAGCTCCGGCACGGTGTTCCGGGCATCGCTTTCCGTCAGGTAGAGCTGCGTATGGTCGGTGCCGAGATGGCGGGCGATGGCGCCGGCCAGCGGTGCCTCGTCCAGATCGCTGTCCTGAAAGCCGATGGTGAAGCTGCGCACCGGCCGGTCGCTGGCCTGCTGCATCAGCGCCGTTACCGTCGCCGAATCGATGCCGCCCGACAGCAGCACACCCAGCGGCACATCGGCCACCATGCGCCGGCTCACCGCGTCGCACAGCAGCGGCTCCAGCAGCGCCAGCGCGGCATCAGCGTCGTCGGGCAGCGGATTGGCGATGCCTGCCGCAGCCACATCGCGCAGATCCCAGTAGCGGGTGATCTGTGGCTCGCCGTCCGTACCGATCTCCAGCAGGCAGCCGGGCGGCAGTTTTTCGATGCGCCGGTAGATGGTGTACGGGGCGGGCACATAGGCGTGGCGCAGATAGGATGCGACACTGTCGCGGTCGATCTCACGGGTCCAGTGCGGGCAGGCGGCCAGCGCCTTCAGCTCGGAGCCGAACAGCACCAACCCGTCACTCTTGCCCCAATAGAGCGGCTTTATGCCCATCCGGTCGCGACCGAGGGTGAGGCGGCGCTCCCTGCGATCCCAGACCGCGAAGGCAAACATGCCGATCAGCCGCTCCACAGTGGCGGCAATACCCCAGCGGGCGAAGCCTTCGAGCATCACCTCCGCATCGCAGTCGCCCCTGAAGGCCACGCCCTCGGCTTTCAGCTCCCGGCGCAGTTCGGGGTAGTTATAGACTTCGCCATTATAGGTCAGCACCAGACGCCCGTCGGCGCTCTCCATCGGCTCGTGCCCGGCGGGCGACAGGTCGATGATGGCGAGCCGCCGGTGGCCGAGCGCGATGCCGGCGGCTTCGTCCTGCCACAGCCCTTCATCATCCGGCCCGCGCCGGGACAGGGCTGCCGTCATCGCCGCGATGCTGCCGGCGCGCTGCTCCGGCGACAGCTCCCTGTCGAGGTCGAGCAGCCCGGTAATGCCGCACATCAGGCGGTCTCCCGCAGGATACGTTCGTAGAGATCGACCGTCTCGCGGCCGATGGCGGCCTCCCCGAACAGCGTCTCGGCGCGCTGCCGGGCGGCGGCACCCAGGCGCTGGCGCCGCGTGGCATCGCCGGCCAGCTCCAGCAGAGCGTCGGCCATCGCGGCGGGGTCGTTCGCGGGTACCAGCAGGCCGGCCTCACCCTGTGGTCCCACCACATCGCGGCAGCCCGGCACATCGGTGGCGATCAGCGGCCGGGCACAGGCAGCCGCTTCCAGCAGGCTCTTCGGCACGCCCTCGCCGCCGCGCGAGGCCAGCAGCCCGATATGGGCGCGCTGCCAGACCGTCCGCACATCGGTGACCGGCCCCAGCCACTCGATGCCGGGCTCGCTGGCCCAGCGGCGCAGCGTCGCTTCGTCGAAGGAGGCAGGATTGGCCGGGTCCGGCCCGCCGGCCAGCAGCAGGCGTATATCGTGGCCGCCGCGCTGTAGCCGGCGCACTGCCTCGACCGCCGTATCGATGCCCTTGATGCGCAGCATGCGAGAGACAAGCGCCACGGTGACCGGCCCGGCCGGTTCCGGCAGCGCCTCGAAATGGCTGAGATCGATGCCCGACCCGCGAATCAGGACGGCACGCCGCGAAGAGGTCAGGCGCAGCTTCAGCGCCAGCGCGCGGTCATCCTCGTTCTGCAGCAGCGTCCAGGCGTTCGGGCGGTTGGTCAGCGGCGGCAACAGGGCGCGCACGCCGCCACGCACCAGTCTGGCCTTCGGGGTCTGCGAGGCACCCAGATAGCCGAAGCCGGTGATCGCATTCACGCTGGCGCGCACGCCGGCCAGCCGGGCGGCCAGCGCGCCGGGGGCGATGGATTTCAGTGCCACATGATGCACGATATCGGGCCGTTCCCGCCGGTAGAGTTTCGTCAGCACACGCACGGTCGCCAGCTGGTGCGCAATGCCGCCCTCGCGGCTCCAGGGCAGCGGGATCAGCCGGAAACCCTCCGCCTCGATCCTCGGGCCGTGCGCGTTCACACGGGTCGCCACCAGCACCTCGAAGCCGGCATCGCGCGCGGCGCGCGCCTGCGGCAGGCGGTGCGACCAGAAATACCAGTCCTCGGTGACGAGAAACAAAAGCCGGCGGGTCAAGGGGACCGTCCTTCCATATCCATCGCCGTGCTTACGGGATGGGCGTGCCGCTTGTAAAGCGCGGCGTCTGCTTGACGGGCCGGGGCGGCGCTGGTCTAGTCGCCAAAACCTTCCCGTCCGCCGGAGCCGGATGCGCCCGTGACGACGCCCCACCGATTCTCGCCCGATGCCTGCCTGACCTGGACCCTGCGCCTGCTGGCGCTGTGGATCCTGGCGATGGGCGCGCTGCTGCCCTGGGCGCCGCGCGCCCTGCAGATCGGCCTGTTCGCGGCGGCATTGCTGACCATCGTGCTGCATTGGGTTGGCCAGCGGCACTTCCCCTGGCCGCGCTACCGGCTGGCGCTGCCGGTCGCGCTGTTCTTCGCCTATGCCGGGCTGACGGCGGCATGGAGCGTGAACCGCGAGGATGCCGCCAGCCAGCTTGTCCAGTTCGCGCTGGTGTTTGGTGTCTCTTTGCCTTTCTTCGCCGCGCTGCTGGCGCTACCGGAAACGGCACTACGCCCGGCGGCGAAGGCGGTGCTGATCGGGCTGGCGCTGGGAGTCGCGTTGTTTCTGGTCGAACTGTTCGCGGACCAGCCGATCTATCGCCTGACGCGCGGCATGGATTTCGCTGAAGTGATCGGCGCCAACGCGATTAACCGCCCGGCGGCGGTCTCGGCGCTGCTGATCTGGCCGCTGGCCTATGGTGTCTGGCGGCTGGGCTGGCGCAAGATCGCGCTGGCCCTGCCGGTGCTGTTCGCCGTGGCCGCGGGCTTTTCTTCCAGCCAGTCGGCGCTGGGCGGCATGCTGGCCGGGCTGCTGTTCTGGCCTCTGGCCGCGATCTCGCTGCGCGGCGCGCGACGCCTGCTGCGCCTCGTCGTCGCCATCGCCTTCCTTGCCATGCCGTTCCTGGCGCAGGCGCTGTTCGCCAGCGGGCTGGGCAGCATGCCGTGGCTGCCCTTCTCCATGGGGCATCGGGTGGCGATCTGGCATCACGTCGCCGGGCTGTCGCTGGAGCGGCCGTTCTTCGGCTGGGGGCTGGAGGCCTCGCGCGTGCTCAGCGACTTCGCCGATATGAAGGCAGGGCCGGTGCAGGGCACCATCGAGCTGCTGCCGCTGCACCCGCACAACGCGCCGCTGCAGATCTGGCTGGAGCTGGGTGGCGTTGGCGCGCTGCTGGCGCTGGCGATGGCCTGGATGCTGTTGCACACCATCGGCAAGCTCGACCGGGCGGCGCAGCTTTTCGCCTATCCGCTGTTCGCCTGCGGCCTGTTTATGAGCGGCACCGCCTATGGCGCCTGGCAGACCTGGTGGATCAGCGGCTTCCTGACGGCGGCGGCCTGTTTCCTGATCCTGTGGCGTGGAGGGTCGGATGAAGGGTGATCCGGTCCCCCTGGTCGAGGTGGTGCTGTCCAGCTATGACGGGGCGGCCTGGCTGGAGGCGCAGATTGCCAGCATCCTCGGCCAGACCCACGGCAATCTCCGGCTCAGCGTGCGCGACGATGGCTCGCGCGACGGCACGCCGGAAATGCTGGCCGCCTGGGCAGAGCGGGAGGAGCGGCTTTCCTTCCGGCAGGGCAGCCGTAATCTGGGGCCGGCGGGCAGCTTCTTCCGCTTGCTGGATGATGTGGGATCGGATGCGGCCTTCGTCGCCTTCGCCGATCAGGACGATGTGTGGGAGGCGGACAAGATCGCCCGCGCGGTCGCGGCGCTGTCCGCCCTGCCCGAGGGCGTGCCCGGCCTCTATTGCGCGCGGGTGGTCATCGTTGACGAAGACTTGCAGCGCCGTGGCCTGTCGCCTCTGCCGGGGCGCGGCCCGAGCCTCGCCAACGCGCTGGTCGAGAACATCGCCATCGGCTGTACAAGTGTGCTGAACCGCGCGGCGCTGGCGCTGCTGCGCGCCGAATGGCCGCAGCCGCCGGTGAAGCATGACTGGTGGTGCTATCAGGTGGTCTCCGCGCTGGGGCAGGTGATCTACGATGCGCGCCCGGCGCTGAAATACCGCCAGCATGGCGGCAACATGACGGGGGCGGGCTATACGCCGCTCGACCGTTTTCTCGGCAAGGTTGGGCGTCAGCTGAACGGCGAGCAGTCGGCGCTGCGCCGGCATCAGGCGGGCGAACTGCTGCGGCTGTTCGGCAGCCGGCTATCGACGCGGGACAGGGCGCTGGTCGCGGATTTCCTGGACAGCGAACAGGGTATTGCCCGCCGGCTGCGCTATGCGGTTTCCGGTGGTGTTCATCGCCAGTACTGGCTGGATGATCTGGCCTGCCGGCTGCTGTATGTCCTTCGCGGTGTGTGAGGTTGTTCTTTCATCCCTATCTCCTATCGTCATTCCCGGCCTTGTGCCGGGAATCCAGCGTTCAGCCTGCTCGATCAACGATCCAGCTAGCGGAAGCCTGGACCCCCCGCAATAAATGCGGGGGTGACGGTTGGAGATGAAAGTGCAGATGCGGTGAGCAACACGACGTTCGCAGCTGCTCTCGGCCATAAAGCTTAGCCGGAGCTGGGTGAGGGGAGATCGTCCATCAGTTCCAGCAATGCCGCTTCCACGCGCTCGACCGGCAGGTCCTTCAGCTGCGGTTCGCGCAGGATGGTCACTTTCGGACCGCGCTGGCCGCTCTGCGTCGGGGTGGAGGCGTGGGAATAGAGCACGACCGACGGGCAGCCGACTACGGCCAGCAGGTGCATCGGGCCGGTATCGTTGCCGACCGCCCCCGCCGCGTTGCGGGCGATGCCGCCCAGCTCGAACAGGGTGGTCTGATCGGTAAGATCGATGGCCTGCGGGCAGGCGGCGGCGATGGCGGCCGTGGTCTCCGCTTCTGACTTCGTGCCGACCAGTACCGGTATGATCCCGCGTGCCACGAGCCGGTTGGCGAGATCGGCATACTGGGCCTCCGGCCAGCGCTTTTCCGGCCGGTGCGGGGCGCAGCCGGGGGCCAGCAGCACATAGCGGTCCGGCAGCGCGAAGCAAGAAACATCCGCCGTGATCCAGCCGGCATCCGGCGGTGGGACCTCGGCAATCCCCATGGTCGCCAGCTGCATCGCATAGCGGTCGGTGCCGTGCGTCGCATTACGGTTCGGGTTCGGGTCGGGGTCGGAACAGCCCCAGGCAGTGCCGGACCAGCGCGGCGGAAAGGGCCGCAGCAGCTGGAAATAGAGGTTGGTCCGGTCGGAACATTGCAGGTCATAGACCAGATCGAAGCGCCCGCCCTTGATCTGCCGGCGGATCGCCAGCAGCGCGCCCGGCCCCTTGTCGCGCGGGTCGGTCCAGACTTCGTCAAACCAGCCGCTGGCCCGTGCCAGCGGGACGAGCGACGGGATGGTCTGCAATACCAGATGGTCGCCCGCATAATGCCGCCGTAGCGCCTGGAAGGCGCCGAGCGCCATGATGAAATCGCCGAACGCGCCATGCTTGATGACGAGGATGCGGCGTGAGGCGGGAGGTGTTGCGGTATGATCGGGCATGCCTGCCGGATATACCGGGCCCGGGCGGATAAGGGAAGGGCGGTTGCGGGAACCGGACGGGGCGACTAGGATGCGCCGCCTTTTCGATGGAGGATGAAGCATGGCGATCCAGGTTCCGGTGTCCTGGGGCGAGCTGATCGACAAGATCGCGATCCTGGAGATCAAGTCCGAGCGTATTGGCGACGCGGCGAAGCTGGCGAATGTGCGCACCGAGCTGACGGCCCTTGCCGATGTGCGCGACGCCAACCTGCCATCGGACAGCAAGGTGCTTGCCGACCTCGCCACCCTCACCGCCGACATCAAGAAGGTGAACGAGGCGCTGTGGGAGATCGAGGACGATATCCGCGACTGCGAGCGGGACAAGGATTTCGGGACGCGCTTCGTGGAGCTTGCGCGCTCGGTCTACAAGACCAACGACAAGCGCGCGGCGCTGAAGCGCGACATCAACATGCTGCTGGGCTCCGCCCTGGTGGAGGAAAAGTCCTACCAGTCCTACGAGTAGGCGATGGGCGCTTAAGCAGCAAAAGCCTTTATCCGCTGGCATTTTGCTGGCAAAAAGGGCCGGGCATCCGGTGCGTCCCCGTAGCTCATCCGGATAGAGCGACGGTTTCCTAAACCGTAGGCAGCAGGTTCGAGTCCTGCCGGGGACACCATTCCTTTCCGTCATACCTTCCGGATATGAACGCGATGACCGACCGTCCCCTGCTCTACAACGCCGCCTATGGCCCGCTGAACCTGGCCGCGCTGCGCAATGCGCCCTGCCAGATGTCACTGGGCGAGCGGCTGTTTCTCTACAGCCTGGTCTATGCATCGCGGCCCGCGCATTACTGCGAGATCGGCACGGCGCAGGGTGGTTCCGCGCTGATTGCCCAGTCGGCTTTGTTCGATGTCGGCAACCACGATTCCCGGATGTCGCTGATCGATATCCGCTTCGATCTCGACAAGCAGGCCTTGCAGATGCTGGAGCGGCGCGCCGTCTTTCACGAGGGCCCGTCCACGCAGATGCTGCCGGAGGCGACCAAGACCGCGCCCATCGATTTCCTGCTGATCGACGGCGACCACACGCATGAAGGCGCGCTGCGCGATATCGAGATGGCGGTCGGGCTGGTGGCACCCGGTGCGCATGTGCTGATCCATGATGCCTATACCCCGCCGATTGCGGCGGCCATTGCCAAGGCGGCCTCGGACCCGGCCTGGATCGATGTCGGGCTGGTGGTGCGCCATGGCAATGACCTGAACGATGCGCCGCTGGAAGACGGCCCCTGGAAGGGCCAGCCCAATATCTGGGGCGGCATGCATCATCTGCGGCGGCGTTAAGGCCCCAATTTCCCGCACAAGAACCGGATAGGCCCGCGTTACGCGCGGGGGCATGACAGGCAGGCGACTTAACCTGCCCATGGAGTGCCCTCATGCCGTTCTCGCCGATTTCCCGACTGGGTCTCGCCACCGGCCTCGCGCATGGCGCGGACCAGCTGGCGCTGGCCGCGCTGCCGCTGGTCGTCACGCTGGGGCTGGGCGGTGGCCCTGGCCTTGTCGGCCTGCTTGTCGCGGTGCAGAGCGCCGCCTGGCTGGTCGTCTCCCTTCCGGCCGGCGCGCTGATCGACCGGTCCGAGAAGCGGCGCTGGATGGTACGGGCGCAACTTCTGGCGGCGGCCTGTCTTGCGGCAGCGGCGGTCGCGGCGTCGCTGCACCAGGTGCCGGCGCTGGGTCTCGCCGTGCTGCTGGGCGCTGCCGGGACGGTGGCCTTCGTGCTGTCCGGCTTTGCCGCCGTGCCGCTGCTGGCCGATCCTGCGGCCCTGCCGCGTGCCAATGCACGGCTGGAACTGGCGCGCGCCGTCGCCACCCTGTCCGCCCCTTTGCTGGCCGGTTTGCTGGCCGACGCCGGGCAGGCGCCGCTGGGCTTCGCGCTGGCGGCGCTTTGCGCTCTACTGTCGGCGATACTCGCCAGCCGGTTGCCGGCGATGCCGCAGGCGGCGGCAGAACGGCCGCCGCTCGGTCAGGCGATCCGCGATGGGGCGGCTTTCGTCTGGCGGCAGCCCTATCTGCGGGCCATCGCGCTGTGCGCCATCGTCTGGAACATGGGGTTCTTCGTGCTGATGGCGGTGTTCGTGCCCTATGCACTGACCCATCTGGGGCTGGATGCGGCGGGCACCGGGATGACGCTCAGCGCCTATGGTGCCGGGTTGCTGCTGGGGGCCCTTGTCGCGCCCCGGCTGGCCGGGCTGCTGCGGATCGGTACGCTGCTGACGCTGGGGCCGGCGCTGTCGGTGCTGGCCGGGCTTGCGCTGCTGGCCGGACCGACGCCCTATGGCATGCTGCCCTTCGCCGCCTTCTTCCTGATCGGCTTCGGTCCGATGATCTGGCAGATCGGCCAGACCAGCCTGCGGCAGGTCGTGACGCCTCCCGGCCTGCTGGGGCGGGTGGGGGCGACGATTCAGGTGGCGGTGTTCGGCGTGCGGCCGCTGGGCGCGCTGCTGGGCGGCTGGATCGGCGCCGGCTGGGGTGCCGAGGCCGCTATACTGCTGGTGCCTGCCGCTTTCGCACTGTCCCTGCTCGCGATCCTGGCGTCGCCGCTGCGCCGGCTGGGCAGCCTGGAGGCGGCAATGCCGGTCAGTGGCTGAACTTGGTGCCGGTGGTGATGGCACGGCCGAGCTTGGTACCGTCGAGGATGGCGCCGCGCAGATCGGCGCCGGTCAGGTTGGCGCCGGTCAGGTCGGCACCGGTCAGGTTCACGCCGCGCAGCACGGCACCACGCAGATCGGCATCGACCAGCTTGGCCTCGGTCAGGTTGCTTGCCATCACCTTGCCGCTGGGCTGCCCGTCCGGCTTGCGCAGGGGCAGCGGCGACAGGTCGGCATCGCGCAGCGCCGCCTCGATCAGCGTGGCCCCGTCGAGGCGCACGCCATACATGGTCGAGCCGCTGAGATCGGCCCTGCTGAGATCGGCTCCCGACAGGTTCGCCAGCAGCAGCTCCGCATTCATGATCTGACTGCCCGACAGATTCACGCCGGAAAGGATCGCGGCGCGCAGGTCGCTGGCCGAGAGGTCGAGGTTAGACAAATCGTTGCGGGCGAAGTCGGCCCGTTCGCCGGCCATGCCGTTGGTGGCGATCCAGATGCTGTGCTGGTCAATCAGGAACTGGATCAGCGAGGGAATCTCGCCGCCGTCCTTTTTCAGGATGGCGCCTTCCAGCTGCGCATTGGTCATCGTCGCGGTGGACAGATCGACATTGCGCAGATTGGCGCCGCTGAGGTCGGCACCGGTGAAATCGGTGCCCTCGACCTTGGCGCCGATCATGATGGCGTTGCGCAGCTTGGCACTGCGGAATTTGGCGCCGTTCAGCTTGGCGCCGGACAGGTTCACCTCGATCATCCGGGCGCGCGAGAAATCGGCATTCTCGGCGGAGCTGACGGCGAGGTTGGCGCCGTTCAGATTGGCGCCGGTCATGCGGGCACGGTCGATGCGCGCGCCACCCAGATCGACCGCCTGATCCTCCTCGACCTCCTTGCCGTCGCGCATCACGACAATCTGGCCGGGGCGAAGATCAGCATCGGTAAAGTCGGCATCGGCCATCTGCGCCTTGCCGAGATTGCAGCCGCGCAGATCCGTCTTCCTGAAATTGGCGTTTCGCAGGTCCGCCATGAAAAAATTGCTGGCGAACAGGTCGGCTTCCGAGAAATCGACGCGTTGCAGGATGGTGTTGGTGAAGCTGCAGCGCTGCAGCACCGCGCCTTTGAGAACGCGGTCGGCAAGGTCCATATTGTCGAGGGCCAGCGCCTTGGTCATCAGGCGCTTGCCCTGCGGCTTGCCGGTAATGAACCGGCTGTGCGCCTCAATGGCACGGGTGATGGCTATGGCGGCGTTCTGCACTGTCATTGGCCGGTTCGTTGGGAAAAGAGAGGCGTTCTGCTTTATCGAATTCGCGTGAGGATGACAGAAATGAGTAAAGGAGTCGTAAACCCGTATGGCTTTTTCGTAAATTTTTAAATTCTGATCGATTCTGACTGAGAACGCGGATGATCCCTATTAACGACGACAACCCGACCGAACGCCCGGCCATCGTGACGGTGGGGCTGATCGCTGTCTGCGTTCTGGTCTATCTCTGGCAGATGACATTGGGGGAGCGTGAAGGGCAGCGTGCCATCTATGCGCTGGGGATGATTCCGGCAGCCCTGCTGGGCGGGCAGCGGCTGCATCCCGACCTTATGCTGGTCGATCCCTGGGTGACGCTGTTCAGCTCCATGTTCCTGCATGGCGGGCTGCTGCATCTGGGCGGCAACATGCTCTATCTCTGGATTTTCGGGAACAATGTGGAGGATGCGCTGGGGCGCGTCCGCTTCATCCTGTTCTACCTCGCCTGCGGTGTGGCGGCGGCGCTGCTGCAGGCGGTCGTCGATCCGGCCTCGGAGATTCCCATGGTCGGGGCCAGCGGTGCCATTTCCGGCGTGCTGGGGGCCTATCTGCTGCTGTTTCCGCGCGCCAATGTGCTGGTGCTGATTCCGCTGGGCTGGTTCACGCAGCTGCGGCCGCTGCCGGCGGTCTTCGTGCTGGGCTTCTACTTCGTGCTACAGCTCATCAGCGCGGCGCTGGATACGGGCGAGGCGGGCGTCGCCTTCTATGCCCATATCGGTGGCTTCGTCGCCGGCATGGTGCTGCTGCCGCTGATGAAGCGTCGCGAGGTGCCCTTATTCTCCCAAAGGCGTCAGCCGCCGCGTCCGGCGGTGCGGCTCAGGCGACGACGGCTGCGTCCCTGGGAACAGAAGCCAGAGAACCGCCGACGCGGCCCCTGGGAGTAACGCCCCAGCCTACCGCCCGAGCGCTTTGGCCAGCCGGGTGATCTCGCCATCGCTGACGCCCAGGATTTCACGCAGCACATCATCCGTGTCGGCGCCCAGTGTCGGCGGCGAACGGTCGCTGCTGGTCGGCCCGCTGGCGAACTTCACCGGGTTACCGACCTGCGGTACTTCCGGTGCGGCCGGGCTGGTGAGCACGCGTTTCAGCCCCCGCGCCTCGACCTGCGGGTCGGCGAAGACCTGGCCGATATCGTTGATCGGCCCGCAGGGCACGGCGTGATTTTCCAGCAGCGACACCCAGTCGGATGTGGTGCGCTGCAGGACGATCTCCGCCACCTGCGGGATCAGCGTCTCGCGGTTCACGATGCGCCCGGCATTGGTCTTGTAGCGCGGGTCGCCGGACAGATGCTCCGCCCCGACCACGGCGCAGAAGCGCTGGAACTGACCGTCATTGCCGACGCCGAGGATCATGTGGCCATCGGCCGTCCTGAACACCTGATAGGGCACGACATTGGGATGCGCGTTGCCCATGCGGCCCGGCGCCACGCCGGACACCAGATAGTTGGTCGCCTGGTTGGCCAGAGTGGCGATCTGCGTGTCGAGCAGCGCCATGTCGATATACTCGCCCGCCCCCGTGCGGTCGCGCTTGATAATCGCGGTCAGGATGGCGGACAGCGAATAGAGGCCGCAGATCTGGTCGGAGATCGCCACGCCGACCTTCATCGGCTCCGCCCCCGGCATGCCGTCGGGCTGGCCGGTGATGCTCATCAGGCCGCTCATCGCCTGCACCAGGAAATCGTAGCCGGCGCGCTTGGCATAGGGGCCGGTCTGCCCGAAGCCGGTGATTGAACACCAGATCAGCTTCGGGTTCACTTGCCGGAGGCTGGCGTAATCCAGCCCGTACTTCGCAAGCCCGCCGACCTTGTAATTCTCCACCACCACATCGCACTCGGCGGCGAGGCGGCGGATCAGCTCCTGCCCTTCCGCCGAGGCCATATCGACGGTGATCGAGCGCTTGCCGCGGTTGCAGGCAAGGTAATAGGCCGACAGGCCGGGATCTTCCTCGGTCGGCTCCACCAAATAGGGCGGGCCCCAGCCGCGCGTGTCGTCGCCAGCACCCGGACGTTCGACCTTGATGACATAGGCCCCCATATCGGCCAGGAACTGGGTCGCCCACGGACCGGCCAGCACGCGGGACAGGTCCAGCACCTTGATGTGGCTTAGCGGCGCTTCATAGGTCATATGTCTTGCATCCTCCCGATACGGTCTTGGCGACCTTTGCGCCGGATTGGTAGCATCGGAAGGTGTCACGATAAATAACAAGTCGCACCGGAACCTCAACGCGATGGTGCGACATTGAGGGAGGCTACCATTCCCGACGATGGTTTCATGGGTGCCGGCGATCCCGGCGCGCTCGACGCGCTCTACCGGCAGTTCCTCGACGATCCGCACAGCGTACCGCGCGACATGGCGCGCCGGCTGGCGCAGCTTTTCGAGGCGGGGGGCGCCGTGGCGCCTTCCTCGGCTGCCGGCAATGGCGGCATGGCACTTTTGGCCGAGGCCTGGCGGCTGCGCGGCCATCTGGCGGCCCGGCTCGATCCGCTGGGCCTGACCGATCCGGCGCCGGTGCCGGAACTCGATCCTGCCAGTTATGGATTGCCGCCGGGTTCGGAGGCCAGCCTGCGCGCCGCCTATGGCGGCTCCATCGGCTGGGAATTCGGCCATATCCATGATGGTGAAAAGCGCGCCTGGTTAAAGGCGCAGGCGGAAGGGGCTGCTGCTTTGCCGTCCGACGCGCAGCGCCTCGCCCTGCTGGGGTTACTGGCGCGCGGCCATGCGCTGGAGGAGACACTGCAGGGCCGCCTGCCGGGCGCCAAGATGTTCGGGCTGGCCGGCGGCGATGGCTTCCTCGCCGTGGTCGAGAGCGTGATTCGCGAGAGCGTGCGCCAGGGCACGGAAGAAGTGCTGATGGGCGGCATGCATCGCGGCCGTTTCACCCTGCTGGCGACGATCCTGGAAAAGCCGCTGGTCGCGCTGGTTGCCGATCTGCTGGGCAAGCCGGCCCTGCCATCGGGCATGGAGGCCTCCAGCGACGTGCCCTACCATCTGGGCTATTCCGGCGAACGGATGATCGAGGGCAAGCGGGTCTGGCTCAGCGCCTCGCCGCACCCCTCGCATCTTCAACTGGTCGGCGTGGTGACGCAGGGGCGGTCGCGCGGCAAGCAGACTTTGCGCGGGGCGGCCGGCAAGCGGCAGGTGTTGCCGCTGCTGCTGCACACCGACGCCAGCTTCGCCGGGCAGGGCATCGTGGCGGAACTGTTCCAGCTCTCCAGGCTGCCGCCCTACGATCTGGGCGGCACGATCCATGTCATCATCAACAACCAGCTCGGCTTCACCACGATGCCGGAGGAGGGGCGCTCGGCGCGCTATTGCACCGACATCGCGAAGCTGGTCGAGGCGCCGGTGCTGCATGTGAATGGCGACGATGTGGAGGCGCTGTTCCGCGCCGCCACCGTGGCCGCGCAATGGCGTGCGCGCTTCGGCTGCGACATTCTGGTCGATATCGTCTGCTACCGCCGGCTTGGCCATAACGAGATTGACGAGCCGCGCTTCACCCAGCCGCAGATGTACAGGGCGATCGACGCCCGTCCACCGCTGGCCGCGCTGTACCGGGAGGAACTGGCCGGGCGCGGGATGGATGTCGCCCCCGCCGATGCGGAAGCCGAGACGCTGCGTCAGGCGATCAAGGATTCCTTCGATGCCGCCAAGGGCTATGAGGTGAACGATCCGGGCTGGTTCCGCGGTGTCTGGCAGGGCTTCCGCAGCGGCAGCCAGGCCGACATGGCTGCGTTCACCGAGACCGGCCTGCCGCTGGACGAACTGCGCGCCATCGGCAAGGCGCTGACCACGGTGCCGGCGGAGTATGCGCTGGACCGCAAGGTGGCACGCTTCCTCGACCAGCGGCGGGAGAGCATAGAGACCGGCGCGGGCATCGACTGGGCGACCGGCGAGGCGATGGGCTTTGCCAGCCTGCTGGCCGAGGGGTTCCCCCTGCGCTTCGGCGGACAGGATTCGATGCGCGGCGCCTTCACCCAGCGTCATCTGTTTGTCCATGATTCGGAGAATCCGCGCCGCCATTGCGTGCTCGATCCGCTGGCGGAACAGGGCGGCGTGGTCTGCGAGGCGTTCAACACGCCGCTCATCGAGCATGCTGTGCTGGCCTATGAGTATGGCCACACGCTGGCCGACCCCAGGCGGATGATCGTCTGGGAGGCGCAGTTCGGCGACTTCCTGAATGTGGCGCAGCCGGTGTTCGACCAGTTCGTGGTGTGCGGCGAGGATCGCTGGCTGCGTTCCTCCGGCCTCGTCCTGCTGTTGCCACACGGGCTGGATGGTGGCGGGCCAGACCATTCCACCGGCCATCCCGACCGGCTGCTGGGTCTGTGCGCGCGGGCCAATATGCAGGTCGCCAACGTCTCAACCCCGGCCAATTTCTTCCACCTGCTGCGCCGGCAGATGAAGCGCGACTTCCGCAAGCCGCTGGTGGTGCTGACGCCGAAGGCGCTGCTGCGCACCAAGGCCTGCGTCTCGACGCTGGAGGAATTCGGGCCGGGCACCGGCTTCCAGTCACTGATCCCCGACGCGGGCGTGAAAAAGCCGGACAGGCTGATCCTGTGCACCGGCAAGATCTATTACGAGCTGGCGGCGGAACGCGCGGCGCGCGGGCTGGAGGGCAAGGTGGCGCTGGTCCGTCTCGAACAGCTCTACCCGCTGCCCGAGGCGGAACTGAAGGCGCTGTTCGCGGCACATCCGAAGGCGGAGCTGGTCTGGTGCCAGGAGGAGCCGGCGAATATGGGCTATTTCACCCATCTCGACCGGCCGCTGGAAAAGCTGGCGGGACGCACCCTGCGCTATGCCGGTCGGCCCGCCGTGCCGACCCCTGCCGTCGGCGTGAAATACTGGCACGAGGCGGAACGCAAGGCAGTGCTGGAGTCGGCGCTGGGTTGAGGGGGCTACTCCGCTCGCCGGACCGCGCCGCTGTCGATCAGCCCGGCGATCTCGGCATCGCTGTAGCCGGCCTCCGCCAGCACGGTGCGGCTGTCCTCGCCGAGGCGCGGTGCGCCCTTGCGGATCGTTGCCGGGCTGTCGGAAAAGCGCATCGGCGGGGCCGGCGTGCGGATGCGGCCCTCGCTCGGGTGGTCATATTCCCGAAAGAAGCCGGTCTCGGCCAGATGGCGGTCGGCCAGCACATCCTCCAGGCTGTTCACCGGCATGGCTGGGATGTCGGCCTGCTCCAGCGCTTCCAGCCAGTCGGCGCTGGTCCGTGACGGCATGATCTCGGCGACCATCTGATACAGCTCGCCGATGACGCGGCTGCGCAGGCCGGCATCGTTCACGCGCGGGTCGTCCAGCATCTCCGGTCGGTCGGCCAGGGTGAAGAAGCCGCGCCATTGCTTCGTGGTGTAGGGCAGCACGGTGATGTACCCGTCCGCCGTGCGGTAGGGCTTTCGGTGCGGCGCCAGCAGTCGCTGATAGCCCATCGGCCCCTCGGCAGGCTCGAACACGGCGCCGGCCAGATGCTCGACCAGCATGAAGGAAGCCAGACTCTCGAACATCGGCACCTCGACCGACTGGCCGCGCCCTGTGCGCACCTTGTGCACGATGGCGGTCAGCAGCGCGATGGCGACATGCAGCCCCGCCGTCTTGTCAGCCAGGATGGCGGGCACGAAGGCCGGCTCCTCGGTCAGCCCCTGCCGGCGGGTCAGGTCGGCTGCCCCGGACATCGCCTGGATGATATCGTCATAGGCCGGCTTGTCGGCATAGGGGCCGCCGCTGCCATAGCCCCAGGCGGAGCAGTGAATGATCTCCGGATTCGCCCGTTTCAGCGTCTCGTAGTCCAGCCTCAGCTTGGTCATCGCCTGCGGGCGCATGGAATGCACGAACACATCCGCCGTTGATACCAGCCGAATCAGGACATCCCGGGCGGCTTGCTGCTTCAGGTCCAGCACGATGCTGCGCTTGTTGCGGTTGGAATTCAGGTACACCGCCCCCATGCCGGGATGGCGGGCCGGGGATGCTGCGCGCATCACGTCGCCTTCCGGCGCCTCGATCTTGATCACATCGGCTCCCATGTCGCCCAGCATCTGCGTGGCATAAGGACCGAACACGACCGAGGTCAGGTCGAGGATGCGGATGCCGGTAAGGGCGCCAGTCTTGGTGTGACCGGTTGCGGCTTGATCGGGCATGGGGTTTCCGTCCGTTTTGTTTTGCCGCTATCCAAGCGCCGGCGCGCCGCAAAGGCAATGGGCCAGGTAACGCTATTGAAATCAGGCGGTTGCGCCGCCGCCAGCAGGGCGTGGTTGTATGCGCGCCGACTTTATTCGGTATTCAATTGCATACATGGTTGTGAAGACGGTTTCGATCTGCAAAAATCCTTTTCAAGTTCGGCTCGTCAATAGGGCCGGTAATGAAGAAAGAAGACCTTGGGAGGTTACGGATGAAAGTTAAGACGCTTGCTGGCGTCGCCACGATGGCGGGCGCCCTCCTCATCACCGGCATGCCGGCTCAGGCACAGACCATCGACGGGCCGTCGGTTTCCTGGAACCTGTCCACCTGGGGCACCAAGCGTGCCTTCACGGCGGGCATGGAATATGTCGCGGCGCAAGTCAGCGAGAAGACCGGCGGCAAGTTCAACATCAAGCTGCACTACGGCGAGGCGCTGTCCAAGGCGCGCGAGAATTTCGACGGCATCAAGATCGGCGCCTTCCAGGCGGCGATGTACTGCAACTTCTACCATCCGGGCAAGAATCCGGCCTCGATGGTGCTGACCATGCCGTTCCTGCCGCTGGGCGACCTCGAAGTCTCCATGCATGTGCGCGAGGCCGTGATGGCGCATCCGGCCTATGTGAAGGACATGGATAACTGGAACGCCATGACCTACATGTCCTCGCTGCTGCCGCAGTATGAGTTCATGGGCCGTGGCAACCCACCGCAGAAGCTGGAGGACTGGAAGGGCCTGCGCGTGCGTGCGGGCGGTGGCCTCGGCACCGCGATGCAGAAGCTGGGCGCGACCCTGACCACCGTTCCGGCGCCGGAAGTCTATACCGGTGTGGAGCGTGGCACGATGGATGCGGCGTCCTTCCCCTATACCTACTCGCACGCGTCCTACAAGCTGCCGGAAGTGTCCGACTGGTTCACCTCGAACATGTCGCCGGGCACCACGGAATGCGGCACGGTGTTCAACAAGGACGCCTATGCTAAGCTTCCCGACCAGTACAAGAAATTGCTGATGGACCTGAAGGCGCCGGCCTACCAGGTGCAGATCAAGGCCTATCACGACATCGACGAGAAGAACCTGCCGGCCTTCCGCGCCAAGCTGAAGGAAGTCGTCTATACCGACGCGCAGCTGGATGAGTTCCGGAAGATTGCCGCGAAGCCGGTGTGGGACGAGTGGGTCGCTGAGAACAAGGACAAGTTCGACGCCCAGGGCCTGCTGGACCTCGTGCTGGCAGAAGCCAAGAAGGCTGCGAAGAAGTAAGACTGGTCAAATGGCCGCGTTCCGCGAAGGGCGCGGCCATTTTTTCTTAATCGTGAGTCCTCTTTGCGCTCCGCCCTCTCTGGCGGAGCGTCCCATATCCGACCCGAAATCGTACCAGCGTAGGTTGGGGAGCTTGCATGGACACCAAGATCAGGCGGCCTGTCACCTGGACTCCGCAGGAGGAGGCCACCGGCGGCCGTTTAATCGACCGGCTCGACGGTTTTTTTCATCCGATCGAGAAATTCGTCGCCTTCCTGTCCGCCCTCTGCATCTTTGCGTTGATGGCGGTCGGCGTGATGCAGATCGTCGGGCGGCAGGTCTTCGGCACGCCGATCTTCGGCTATATCGATGCGGTGGAGATGTCGATCAGCATCTTCGCCTTCCTTGCCATCGCCTATTGCGAGCGGCTGAACGGCCATGTCCGCATGGAGCTGGTGGTCGGCAAGATGCGCGGCCGCCCCCTCTGGACGCTGGAGATTTTCGGCCAGATCGTGGCGCTGTTCGTCGTTGCGATCCTGATCTATTACGGCTGGACGCACGCGCTGCGCGCCTATGAATACGGCGATTCCACCATCGACGCGCAAATCCCCTGGTGGCCGTCCAAGATGCTGGTTGCCTTCGCCTTCCTGACCCTGTGGGTCCGACTCTGGCTGAACCTGATCGGCTATGCCCGGCTGTTCATCAATCCCGACGCGGCGCCCATCGCCGTGCCACTGGTGGCTGACGTGAAGCAGATGGCCGAGGAAGAGGCTGCCGAGGCTGGTGCGCTGGAGCAGGAAAAGCAGAATAAGGGGAGTGCGGCGTCGTGACCGGCCTCGATAACGATACCATCGGCGTCATTGGCGTCGTCTGCATGCTGCTGCTGGTGCTATCCGGCGTGCGCATCTACATCGCTGCGGCGGCGGTCGGCCTGGTCGGGCTGGTGGCGATGATCGGCTGGGATGCCGGTGCCGGCATGATTGGCACCATCCCGCATTCCAAGGCCGTCAGCTACACGCTGTCGGTGCTGCCGATGTTCATCCTGATCGGCTATCTCGCCTTCCATGCCGGCATCACCCAGTCGCTGTTCGACGCGGCGCGGAAATGGTTCGGCTTCCTGCCGGGCGGCCTTGCCGTGGCCTCGGTGTTCGCTACGGCCGGTTTCGCCGCCGTGTCGGGCGCTTCCACCGCGACGGCGGCGGTGTTCTCCCGCGTTGCCATCCCGGAGATGCTGGCGGCGGGCTATTCCCGCCGGCTGGCGGCGGGCGTGGTGGCGGCCGGCGGTACGCTGGCGACGCTGATCCCGCCCAGCGCGATCCTGGTCATCTACGCCATCATCGTCGAGGAATCGGTCGGCCGGCTGTTGCTGGCAGGCTTCATCCCCGGCGTGGTCTCGGCGCTGATCTATGCCCTCATCATCCTGATCTGGGCGAAGCTCGATCCGAAGGTCGGCCCGGCGATCAAGGGCTATACCTGGGGCGACCGAATCAAGGCGCTGCCTGGCACGGCGCCGGTGATCTCCGTCGTGCTGATCATCTTCACCGCCATGTATCTCGGCTGGGCGACGCCGACCGAGGCCGGCGCGCTGGGTGCCTTCGTCGTGTTCATCATGGCGCTGATGCAGGGCATGCGGTACGAGGCGCTGAAGGACTCCCTGCTGGAGACGGCGAAGCTCACCGTCATGATCTTCTCGCTGATCTGGGGCGTGCTGATCTTCGTGCGCTTCCTGGGCTTCGCGGGGCTGCCGGAACATTTCACCCAGTTCATCACCTCGCTGCCGTTCGAGCCCTGGGTGGTGATGCTGTTCATCCTGTTGGGATACGTCATCCTCGGCATGTTCATGGATGCCATCGGTATGCTGCTGCTCACCTTGCCGGTGGTCTATCCGGCGGTGATGGCGCTGGGCTACGACTCGATCTGGTTCGGCATCATCGTGGTGAAGATGGCGGAGGTCTGCCTCGTCACCCCGCCTATCGGGCTGAACTGCTTCGTGGTGTCCGCGGTGCGGCCGGATATTCCGGTGGCCAGTGTGTTCCGTGGCGTCGGCCCCTTCGTGATTGCTGACTTCATCACGGTCGGCGTGTTCCTGATCTGGCCGGAAGTCATCACCTGGCTGCCCAACACGATGCTGAATTGACGACACCGTTCGGCTGAAGAAAAAGGGGCGCCTGGAGCGCCCCTTTTTTTGTGCCTCACCCCTTGGGTGGGGGCGGCGCATCCTCCGGCAGGTCGATCTCCATGCCCAGCAGGAAGGAACTCCAGCTCTTGCCATGGCCGTCGAGGTTGAGGGAGCCATTCACCCCGCCTTCCAGCGCCTGTTCCATGACAAAGTTCAGCGCGTGTAGCTGCGGCACGGCATAGCGCTTCACGCCGCCCTGCACCAGCCCGGCCATGTGCGCGGCCACGGCTTGCGGTGTCAGCTGCGCCTCCAGCACCGGATAATGCGCCGGGTCATAGGCGAAGACCGCGATGTTGGAGGTGTTGTTCTTGTCGCCGGCCCTTGCATGGGCCAGCGCGCGCAGGAAAACCTTTCTGCTGTTCATGGCCGGATCACCTCTGTACGGATCGAGATGGCATCGCGCGGGATATAGGCATCATGGGTGGTGAAGCTGCGCCGCACCTCGCCGCGCACGCCGCCGCCACCTGCCGGTCCGCAGGTATAGAGCGCCTCCACCTCCCACAGCACGCGGTCGGCAATGTCCCGGTCCTCGGTGCGGGCGGTGACATGGACGCGCACATCCGCCGATCCGCTGGGCGCGTTGCGCCGCACCGATTCTGCCGAGGCGTGCAGCGCGGCAACGCCGATCATGTCGATGCGCAATTCGGGAATATCGCGCAGCCGGTGGCGCAATATGTCGGCGGCCAGCCGTCCCCGGTCCGCCGCACCCGGCCCGGCATAGGAGATGCCGGCCTCGGCGATCAGACCGCCATCGAAGGCAACCGTCACCTTCAGCGTGTCTGGCCGCGCTTTGCCGGAGGCACCGGACAGGCCGATACGGTTGCGGCCGTCCTCGCGCAGGGCAACGCCGGAGAAATCCGCCGTCACGTCCGGCGTCAGATAGCGTGCCGGGTCGTGCACCTCGTACAGCACCTGTTCCTTCACCGTGCGCGCATCGACCAGTCCGCCATCGCTGTCCAGCTTGGTGATGATGGCTGTCGCGTCGGCATCCACCTCGGCCAGCGGGAAGCCGACATCCTCGACGCCCGGCACGTCCTTGTAGCCGGGGTCGGCGAAATAACCTCCGGTGACCTGTGCTGCGCATTCCAGCAGATGGCCGACCAGCGTGCCGCCGCCCAGCCGCGCCCAGTCGTCCAGCGCCCAGCCAAATTTATGCGCCAGCGGCGCCAGGAATAGCGACGGGTCGGCAACGCGCCCGGTGATGACGATGGCCGCGCCGCTGTCGATCGCCGGCAGGATCTGCTCGATGCCGAGATAGGCGTTGGCGGAGATGACCGGCTTGCCGACATCGGCTACCGTGCCGCCGGTATCGGCCAGCCGTGTGTCCGCTGCAATCAGGTGGCGCACATCGTCACCCTCGACATAGGCGATGGCGGGCCCGCCGGCCCCGCTCAAGGTAGCTGCCGCGCGCGCCGCTGCCGCCGGATTGGCCGCCCCCATATTGGTGATCAGCCGCGTGCCGTTCTTCGCCATGGCCGGCAGGCAGGCCCGCAGCCGGGCTTCCAGATAGCGGTTATAGCCCTTGGTTGGATCGGCGGCGCGGGCGGTCTGGGCCTGCGCCAGCGTGCGCTCGGCCAGGCATTCGAAGCCGATCCAGTCCAGCCGTCCCTGTTCGATCAGCCGCAAGGCCGGCTCCAGACGGTCGGCCCCGAAACCGGCGCCGCTTCCTATGCGCATATGTCATTCCTCCCGACATTATTTTGCGCCTACGATAGCCGCCATCGCCGGCAAGGGAAAGAAAACCGCCGGTCGTGCGTGGTTTGTCGCGGTTGTTCCAAACGGGGCAGGCGCTACAATCGGCGCGCAGAACAAGAAAGAGCCGGGAGGAACCCATGAAACTGATCGAACATCTCTCGGAGCTGGCGGCTTACGCGCCGCCCGGCCATTCGCGTACCCGCAATGTGCGGCTGGTGGAGCGCGATTTCTGCGGCAGCTTCGAGATGATCCTGGGCGAGCTGGAACCCGGAGGCACCGCCGATCCGCACGACCATGCGGACGAACACCAGATTATCTACGTGCTGGAAGGCGAATGCGAGGTGACGCTGGGCGACGATCCGATGCAGGTCTGCGGGCCGGGCACCGTCATCCGCATTCCGCCACGTGTGATGCATGCGGTGAAGGTGATCGGGGAGAAGACGCTGAAGCTGATCGTGCTCTACAGCCCGCCCCTGCAGCCCCGCGCCGAAGAACCTTTGCCGCCGATGAAGAAAGCGAGCGCATGACCAAACCGACCGCCGATATTCTGGACCGCCTGAAGAAAATCGTCGGCCCGGCCGGCTATATCGATAATCCGGCTGATATGGAGCCCTATTGCGTGTCCTGGCGCGATGGCTGGCGGGGCGACACGCCACTGGTGCTGCGCCCGGCCTCGACCGCGGAGGTCGCGGAGATCGTGAAGCTCTGCGCGGCAGCCGGCGTGCCCATCGTGCCGCAGGGCGGCAATACCGGCCTGACCGGCGGCGGGCAGCCACATGCGGGCGGGCTGGAGGTGGTGGTCTCCACCGCCCGGATGAACCGCATCCGCGCGGTCGATACGCTGAACGACACCATGACGGTGGAAGCGGGCGTGGTGCTGACCACGATCCAGGACAAGGCGGCGGAGATGGATCGGCTGTTTCCGCTCAGCCTCGGCGCGGAAGGCTCCTGCCAGATCGGCGGCAACCTCTCGACCAATGCCGGCGGCACCCAGGTGTTGCGCTATGGCAATGCCCGCAACCTCGTGCTGGGGCTGGAGGTGGTGCTGCCCGACGGGCGCGTCTGGAACGGGCTGCGTGGCTTGCGCAAGGACAATACCGGCTTCGACATGAAGCAGCTGTTCATCGGCGGCGAGGGCTGCATCGGCATCATCACGGCGGCCGTGCTGCGGCTGTTCCCGAAGCCGCGCGAGAGTCAGACCGCCTTCGTCGCCGTGCCCGATCCCAATGCGGCGGTGAAGCTGCTGGGGCTGATGCGCAGCCGGCTGGGCGAGCAGGTCACCAGCTTCGAACTGTTGCAGCGCAACTGCCTCGACTTCGTTTTCGACGCGCTGGATGGCCATGAGGACCCGCTGGCCGAAATCCATTCCTGGTATGTGCTGACCGAGGTGACCGGGCAGGGCGCCCCCGGCTCGCTGAAGGAGCCGCTGGAAGAGGCGCTGGCTGAGGCCATCGAGCAGGAGCTGGTGCCCGATGCGGTGATCGCTGCGTCCGGCGACCAGTCGAAGAAGCTGTGGGCGATCCGCGAGGAGCTGGCGGAGGCGCAGAAGCTGACTGGCGTGGGCATCAAGCATGATGTCTCGGTGCCGCTGTCGCGCATCGCGGAGTTCATCGAACGTGCCGATACGGCGCTGGAGAAGGCCTATCCCGGCATCCGCCCCTGCGGCTTCGGCCATGTCGGCGACGGCAACATCCACTACAACCCGATTGCCCCGAAGGACTGGGACGGCGCCGCCTTCGCCGCCGAGCGCGAGAAGGTGAACCGCATCGTCCACGACATCGTGGCGGAGATGGACGGCTCGATCAGCGCCGAACATGGCCTCGGCCGGCTGCGCCGCGAGGAGGCGGAGCTGTACAAGTCCGAGGTCGAGATGGACATGATGCGCGCCGTGAAGAAGGCGCTCGACCCGAACAACATCATGAACCCTGGGAAAATGCTGCGGCTCTGAAGCTGCGAAAAAACGCAAAAAAGAGGAAACGCCGGATGGATTTCACGCTGACCGAAGAGCAGGAAAAGCTGCGCGACACGGTGCGTCGCTTCGCCACGACCGAGCTGGTCGAGATCGCCCGCAAGGTCGAGGAGGAGGACGAGCCGCCAAGCCATGATGTGGTGAAGCGCTATGCCGAACTCGGCCTGCTGGGCGTGAATATCGACGAGAAATATGGCGGCGTCGGCATGACGCATTTCGATGCCGTGCTGGTGCTGGAGGAGATGGCGAAGGTCTCGCCCGCCGTCGCCTTCCCGGTGTTCGAATCCTGCTTCGGCCCGATTCTCGCCATCGCGCATTTCGCGCCGGAGGAGCTGCGCCAGCGCATCATCCCGAAGGTCTGCGCCGGCGAGATGATCGTCGCCGTCTCGATGTCGGAGCCGGATGCCGGCAGCGCGCTGACCGACCTCACCACGCGCGGCCGCATCGAGGGCGACAAGATCATCCTCAACGGCCAGAAGCGCTGGTGCTCCGGTGCCGGGCATGCTGATGCCTATGTCGTCTATTCCCGCCTTTCGGACGAGCCGGGGGCGAAGGGCATTGGTGCGGTGCTGGTGGAGAAGGAGCGCAAAGGCTTCAGCTTCGGCAAGCGCGAGCGGCATATGGGCTTCCGCGGCATCACCAGCGCCGACATGTATTTCGACAATGTCGAGGTGCCGGTCTCCAACATGATCGTGCCGGCCGGCGGCTTCCGCAAGCTGATGGAGGCGTTCGATCTGGAACGCTGCGGCAATGCCACCATGAGCCTGGCCATCGCGCAGAGTGCGCTCGATTACGTGCTGGACTACACGCAGGAGCGCAAGCAGTTCGGCAAGCCCATCGTCGATTTCCAGGCGGTGCAGCTGCGCCTCGCCGAGATGGCGATGAAGGTGGATGCCGCACGCCTGCTGCTCTACCGCGCCGTGATCAATGCGCAGAACGGCCTGCCCTCGATCCGCGAAAGTTCCATCGCCAAATGCTTCGCCAACGAGATGGTGCGCGAGGTCACCGGCAGCGCCGTGCAGATGATGGGCGGCTATGGCTATTCGCGCGAGTATCCGATGGAACAGAAGATGCGCGATGGCTGGGGCTGGGGCATTGCCGGCGGTGCCATCGACATCCAGAAGGTGAATATCGCCGCTGCCCTGGTCGGCCGCCGCTTCGACCAGCGGCGCTAGCTTTTCGCTAGGCCGCCAGGGCCATCGCCTCGAACTGGCTGCAGGGCATCGGTTTCGCAATGCCGAAGCCCTGCAGCAGATCGATGCCGAGGTCGGCCAGCAGCGTGGCCGTCTCCTTGTCCTCCACACCCTCCGCGACCACGCGCAGGCCGAACTGCCGCGCGATCAGCACGATGGCCTCGACAATCTGCCGGTCTTCGCCATTGTGCGCGATATCGGTGATGAAGCTGCGGTCGATCTTCAGCTCCGCGAAGGGCAGGCGCTTCAGCTGCACCAGCGAGGAATGGCCGGTGCCGAAATCATCGATGGAGAAGCTGATGCCAGCCTCCGTCAGCCGGCGCATCGCCGCCGCCGCCGCCAGCGGGTCGTGCATGGCGGAATGTTCGGTGATCTCCAGGATCAGCTTGCCCGGTCCCACATCATAGTCCCGGACAATCCGCAGCACCCTGTCGACGAAGCCGGGATCGCGGAACTGCAGGGGCGAAATATTCACGGCCAGGCTGAGATTGCGCTGCAGCGATCCGCTGGCGCGCCAGATGCTCAGAATCCGGCAGGCCTCCGTCAGGGTCCAGCTTTCCAGCTCGCCCAGCAGGCCGAAACGCTCCGCGATGCCGAGAAACTCTCCTGGCAGCAGCAGGCCGCGCGTCGGGTGGTTCCAGCGGATCAGCGCCTCGACCGAGCGTATGGCGCCGACGCGGGCACAGACCTTTGGTTGCAGGAAAAGTTCCAGCCCGCCTTCGGCGAAGGCATGGCGCAAATCATGCAGCAGGTCGAACTCACGGTTCGCCGCTTCATGCATCGCCTTCTCGAAGAAGCGGAAGCGGTTGCTGCCTTCCGCCTTGGCCTCGTACATCGCCTTTTCCGCCTGGCCGATCAGCGCCTTGGCGTCGCCTTCGGCAGCGGGAAAGACGGTGATGCCGATGCTGACGGTGATCGCAACCTCGCGCTCCCGCAGGACAAGGGGCTGCCAGAGCCGCTTGCGGAACTGGTCGATATGCTGGATCAGCAGCGCATTCTCGCCGGGGTTTTCGATCACCACGACGAACTTGTCGCCGCTGAAGCGGGCGATGACGCCGGCATCGGGAAAATTCTGCTGCAGAATCGCCGCCAGCTGCCGCAGGATTTCGTCGCCGGCGGCATGGCTGAGCGAGGCATTGATCAGCCGGAAATTGTCCATGTCGATGAACAGGACGGCGCATCTTTCGCCGATCTGCGCGCAGCGCCCGAGAATACGCTCCAGCCGCTCCACCAGCACGAACCGGTTGGCGAGGCCGGTCAGCTGGTCGGTCAGCGCCAGCTGCATCAGCTCCTCATTCGCCTGCTGCAGGGATTCGTTCAGCGTGTTGGTGGTGACCTCGTACCGGCTGTCGAACAGGGCGGCGATCAGCGTGCCGCCCAGCACGACGATGGAGGTGATGGCGACTGTCCAGACCAGCCAGGGCTGGGCGTCGTCGCCTGCGGCGAGGCAGATGCTGCCGAGCGGGAAGTTGGCGGCCAGCATGCCGGTGTAATGCATGCTGGCGATGGCCAGCCCCATGATGCCGGCGGCGACAAGCCGGTACAGCAGGAGCGGGCCGTGCGGATGGCGGCTGAGATGAAAGGCGATAAAGAGGGCGGCGGTCGCGGCAGCGATGGCGATGAGCACGGACAGCGCGAAATAGATCGGCTGATAGACGATGCCGGGGGCCATCAGCATGGCCGCCATACCGACATAATGCATCGCGGCGATGGCCAGCCCCATCAGCACGCCGGCGGTCAGCAGCCGGCGCATCGGCAGTTCCGGGCTGCGGATCTGCATCAGCGCAAAGCCAGACAGGGCGGTGGCGATCACCAGCGACAGCAGCGTCAGCCCGAGGTCGTATCCCAACGGAATCGGCAGGTCGAAGGCCAGCATGCCGATGAAATGCATCGACCAGATGCCGGTCCCCATCGACAGTGCGCCGACAGCCAGCCACAGCCCGCCCTTCGCCGAGGCGACGATGCGCTGCGACAGCGTCAGCGTCGTATAGGAGGCCAGCGCCGCGACCAGCACCGACAACGCAACCAGGGCTGCATCGTGGCTACCGTTCAGCATGGCGCCTTGCGGGAATGACAGGATGAATTCCGTCACGGTCGATGCGGGCCTTCGATCAGGGGAAACGGTATCGGGGCGATGGCGCCGGCCGCAGGTCAGAGCGGACCGGAACCGCTTTTCATCAATAGATATGACACGAAGAGGTTAAGGCGGCCTTAACCGAAAACAGTTTCAGGCGTGGCCGGCGCGCCGCAGCCGGTTGATCGCCAGATCGAGGGCCGAGAGGAAGCTGGAACGGTCCTTCGCGGAGAAGGGCCGGGGGCCGCTGGTGACCTGGCCGGCGGCGCGCAGATCGGTCATCAGGTTGCGGGTCGCCAGCGCCATGCCGATGGCGGCCTCGCTGAACGGCTTGCCGTTCGGGCCGATGACCGTGGCACCAGCCTTCACGCAGCGGCTGGCCAGTGGCACGTCGGCGGTGACCACGATATCGCCGGTGCCGACATTTTCGGCGATCCAGTTGTCGGCGGCATCGAATCCGTCATCGACGACGACGCGGCGGAACAGCGGATTGGGCGGTACGGCGATATAATCGTTGGCGACGATGATGACGGGCACGCCATAGCGCTCCGCGACGCGGTAGATTTCCGCCTTCACCGGGCAGGCGTCGGCATCGACATGGATGGTGATGGGCTTTTTCGGCTCGCTCATGCCGCAGATATAACGGCAAGGCTGCGCGGGGGCAAAGTCAGACGGCGCGGGAATGCTTTGCCTTGCCGGTGGCGAGGTAGGCATCGAACACACAGGCGACGCTGCGCAGCAGCGGCCGCGCCTCTTCCGGCACGGTCAGTACCTCGCCTTCGATCCGCACCAGCCCATCCGTTGCCAGTGCCGCCAGTGCTATTCTCTCGCCGCTCAGATCCAGCGTCAGGCCGGCCTCGCGCTGCATCGCCGCCAGATCGACGCGCAGATGGCACATGACCTGTTCGATGATGGCGCGGCGCAGCCGGTCTTCGGCTGTCAGTTCGATGCCGCGCGCGACCGGCAGCCGGCCCTCGCCGATGGCCTTGCGGTATTCCGGCATCGCCGTGACGTTCTGGACATAGCCTTGCGGCAGGGCACCGATGGCCGAGGCGCCAAAGCCGATCAGCACCTCCGCCGGATCGACGGTATAGCCCTGGAAATTGCGGTGCAGCCTGCCTTCTTGCAGCGCTGCCACCAGCGGGTCGCTGTCTTTCGCGAAATGATCGAGGCCGATGCGCACATGGCCCGCTTCAACCAGAAGGTCGGCGATCGCTTGCTGCTGGCGGAAGCGCTCATCGCGGCCGGGCAGGGCGTGGCCGGGGATCAGGTTCATGTGCGGCTTCATGTGCGGCACATGGGCATAGCCGAACACCGCCAGCCGGTCCGGCCGCAGCGGCAGGATGCACTCCACCGTGTGCAGCACGCGGGAAACCGTCTGGAAAGGCAGGCCGTACATCAGGTCGATATTGATGCGGTCCACCCCTTCGGCACGCAGGGCAGCCATGGCTTCCGCCGTGCTGGACAGCGGCTGGATGCGGTTCACCGCCTCCTGCACCTCGCGGTTCACATCCTGCACGCCAATGCTGGCGCGGTTCACGCCGATGCTGGCGAAGGCGCGCACCGTCTCGTAGGAAAGACCGCGCGGGTCGATCTCCACGGCAACTTCCGCATCCGGCGCCTTGTCGAACAGGCCCCAGACGAAATCGCCCAGCCGGCGGATATCGTCGGGAATCAGCATGGTGGGCGAGCCGCCGCCGAAATGCATGTGGCTGACGGTGCGGCCCGGTCCCAGCCGTTTGGCGACCAGCGCGATCTCCTGCTTTAGCAGATCGAAATAAGTGGCGACCGGCTCGTAGCGGTTCACCACGCGGGTGTGGCAGCCGCAGAACCAGCACAGGCTGTCGCAGAACGGGACATGGAAATAGAGCGACAGCGGCTGTGCCGGGTCGAGCGTTTCCAGCCAGGCCCCATAGGCTGCCGCGTCGATGCCGGCATGGAAATGCGGCGCCGTGGGATAGCTGGTGTAGCGCGGCACCGGCTGGTCGTATTTGGCGAGAAGATCGGGCGTCATCATGCCGTAACGCTACACCCTCCGCAGACCATCAACCTTGACCTGGATCAAGCTTGAGCCGGGATCGTTCTTGCCGGGGAGAGGCATTTCAGGAATAAAATCAAACCGATGATCAAATGGGTCGATATCGTTGCCCCTGAACTGCGCGAAATCCACCGGCACTGGTGCGAATTGCGCGGGCCGCGCCTCATGCCGCATCTCGGTGTCTATAATGCCTTCTCGCCGGTGACATCAGCGGACAGTACGGTGAGCGCGGTGCTGCCCGGCGGCGATGCGGAGCCGGTGTTCCGCTTCGTCGGCCGGGAGGTGCGCATGCTGTTCCCGCAGTGCGAGGCGGGGCGCGCTTTCTCCAAGGTCTCGCATCTGACGACGCGCGGGACCATCGTGAATGTGTTTCATGGCGTGCGTCATGCGCGCCAGCCGGATTGCCGGCGCGGGGTCGTGCGGCTGGGCGACAGGAGCCTGCCGTTCGAGCAGCTTGTCCTGCCCTTCGCCAACGACCAGATTCGCGTGTGTCTGATCCATTCCTGTTTCGCAGTCTGGTCGTAAGGGGGGAGGGCTTTCGCATGCAGCCACCAGCGATACCCGCCGATGAGGAGTTCCGGCTGGCCGCCCTGCACGAGCTGCGCCTGCTGGACACGCCGCCGGAAGAGGCCTTCGAGAAGATCGTGACGCTGGGCCAGGCGCTGTTCGATGTGCCGACCTGTCTGGTCAGCCTGATCGACGCAAACCGGCAATGGTTCAAGGCCAGGGTCGGGCTTGGGGTGCCGGAGACCCCGCGTGAGGTCTCCTTCTGCGGGCATGCCATCCATGGCCGCGAGGCCTTCGTCGTTCTGGACGCCAGCAAGGACGAGCGGTTCCACGACAACCCGGTCGTTACCGGGGCGCCGTACCTGCGCTTCTATGCCGGCGCGCCGGTCTGGCTGCCCAGCGGCTATGCCATCGGCACCGTCTGCCTGCTCTCGCCGGAGCCGCGTCAGTCCTTCGGAAGTCAGGAGCAGAAATTGCTGGCGTCGCTTGCCAGTCTGGCACTGGAGGCAGTCACCGCCCGCGCGCTGCGCCTGCAGCTGGACCGGGAAAGCCTGACCCGGCTGCGCTTCGAGGCGGTGCTGGACAGCATGTCAGCACCTGTCGCGCTGGCCGATGATGAGGGGGCGGTGCGTTCGCGCAATGCCGCCTTCACCGCACTGCCGATGCGTTTCCCGGAGGTGGCATGGCTGGCGGAGGAGCCGATGCGGCTGCCGGCTGGCCTGTTGTCCGCGCCCGAACTGGATACCGAAGGCATGACATCGCTCACCCTGTCCGGCGCGGACGGCACATGCGTGCTGGACATCTACCGCGATGCCGGCGGCTATGCTGTGATTGGCCGCGATTGAGGCTTGCGAGGGGAGACACCGGGGATGACGCTGGAGCATTGGCTGGTCTATCTGGTGGCGGCCTTCGGCCTGTCGCTGACGCCGGGACCGAACGGGCTGCTGGCGCTGACCCATGGCATGCGTTTCGGGCTGCGCCGGTCGGTCGCCACGCTGCTGGGTGGTGTCGCCGGCTTCCTGCTGCTGATTGCGGTATCGATGGCCGGGCTGGGGGCGCTGTTGGCGGCGTCGGAACAGGCCTTCACCATTGCGAAATGGCTGGGCGCCGCCTATCTCGTCTATCTCGGCATTCGTACCTGGCGCGCCCCGGTGACCGCCCCGGTGCGGGCGGAGAACCTGCCGGATAGCGGCGGGCGGCGGGAAGGGCCGGCGGCGCTGTTTCTGCAAGGCTTTCTGGTCGCCACCTCGAACCCGAAGGCGCTGATCTTCTTCGCGGCCTTCCTGCCGCAATTCATGGTGCCCGGCGTGTCGCTGCCGCTGCAGTTCGTGATCCTGGGCGGCACCTTCGCGGTGGTGGAGTTCCTGTACGAGCTGGTGCTGGCCGGCGCGGCGCAACGCATCGCGCCCTGGCTCTACCGCCACGGGAAAATGGTGAACCGCGCGGCTGGCGCCACCTTCATCGGCATCGGCGGTGTGCTGGCGACGGCCAACCGCGCGGTGTGATATCCCGCCGCCCGATATCTACCAGTAACGGACGTCGATATCGGGCGAGAGTGCCGTCAGGAAAGGCCGGGCGTCGAACAGCTCGCCGGGCGCGCGGACGCCGGTGGGTGGCTGGTTCGCTTCCAGCAGGCGAAGACAGGCGGCAACGATCAGGGGCGCCGATACGGCGTAGATGTCCTGTCCGCTTGCCGTTGCACGGCGGGTTTCCCCCGATACCGTCGCACGAACATCCATGACGAAAGATTGCGCGGACCGGCCACGGGAATCGACCGCTTCAGGGGCGGGGCTGTCCGCGGCCTTCAGGTCGGCGAGCGGCTTCAGGTTCATATAGCTGGTCATCGCGGCAGGCTTCAGATGCCGGGCGATCAGGATGATTTCGCTGAGCGGCACGCAGGTGACGGGCTGCGCCCCGAGCGGCGCGGGGAAATCCCAGTCGGTTGCGGGCGGCGGCGCGGGGACGGTGACCAGCTGATGGTCGCGCACGATCAAACGCTGGTAAGTGTTCTTCCTGCCGGTCAGGCGCGTGCCCGATGTCGGGTGCCAGCTGTCCAGCCCCACCGCGATGTCGATCCGTTCGACAGTCTCCGCAGGCTGCACGAGCGATGAGGCGATAAGGTCCGCCAGCCCGCCGAAGAAGGCCATGGCGGGCAGGATGGTTATGCCAGCCGCGCGCGCCGGTGCGTCATAGCGTTCGAACAGCCGTTGCGCGGTCACCTGTTCGGCGGCGAGGTCGAGATAGGGGATGCCGGCACGGATCGCTGCCTCCACGGCCGGTTCGGCGGTGTCGAGGAACGGGCCGGCGCAGTTGATCACGGCATCGGCTCCCGCCAGGGCGCGCGCCAGATCGTCCGGCTGCGAGAAATCGAGCACCGCGCAGGGCGTTTCCTCGCGCCCGATGGGCGTGAAATGGCTGCTGCGGGTGAAGGGCCGAACGGTCACGCCGCGCCGCTCCAGCTCCGCCACGACGAAGCGGCCGGTATGGCCGCCTGCCCCCAGCACCGCGATGGTTTTCCCGGTCATGAAAGTCACCTTTCTATTTCGATACTGATCAGTATCGATATTGAAAATGACACCGATCGGTATCGCGGTCAATATGGGCGCATGGCGAAGACACATCCTGATGTAAGGCAAGAAAGCCGGTCGGACCGGGTAAGGACGCAGATCCTGGAAACGGCCTCGGGGCTGTTCTATCGCAATGGCGTGCGCGCCGTCGGCATGGAGCAGATCGTGGCGGAGTCCGGCATCGCCAAGACGACGATCTACCGGCATTTCGAGACCAAGGACGCGCTGATCGAGGCCTTCCTGCAGAAGGAAGACGCGGAGTTCTGGGCGCAATGGGATGCGGTCGTCGGCGATGCGTCCGGCCTGGAGGCGCTGGACCGGCTGAGTCTGTGGATCGGCAATCGGGTGCGGCGCGACGGCTATCGCGGCTGTCCGCAGCTCAATCTGGCGGCGGAATATGCGGACGAAAGCCATCCGGCGCGCATCGTCGCGCGCGCCCACAAGGCGGAGATGTTCCGCCGGCTCTCCCTGCTCTGCGCCGGACAGGGAGGCACTGACGCCGACGAACAGGCCATGCGGATCGCGCTGTTCTTCGATGGCGTGTTCATGAGCGGCGGGCGCCTGAATGACAGGGACGCCCCGGAACTGGTCCGGCGCGCGGTACGCCGGCTGGCGGCCCCTTAGAGACTGGTCAGGACGCTCGCTGCAAAAGGGAGTGACCGGCCATGCTCCCCTCAGCCGGTGGCGGAGGCTTCGGTGAGTAGGCCAGGCAGGCTGACGCTCCTTGCCGCCTCATCAATGTCGCGGATCACATTGTCCGGCAGCTTGATGCCGCTGGCCGACAGGTCGGCCGCGCAGCGCGGATACCGGGAAGCGATGCGTCACGAGGCGTCTCCCTGCCATCCGTTCAGCTTGTCGTAGAGCAGGCCCAGCGCTGCATTGTCGAGATCGGCATGACCGGCATTGCACAGGCCGGTCATCAGCTGGTGGGCGAGGCCGGCCGCCGGCTGATAACGCCCGTAATGCGCGCCGACGGCGGTCGCGATGCCGAGGTCCTTTTTCATCAGCGCGGCGCGGAAGCCGCCCTGCAGCGTGCCTTCCAGATAGCGCAGCCCGTGCCCTTCCAGAACGCCGCTGCGCCCGGTACCGGTGGAAACCACCTCGCGCATCACCTTCGGGTCGATGCCGGCGGCACGGGCGATGGCAACCGCCTCGCACACGCCCATTAGATTCACCGCCACCATCAGCTGGTTGCAGGCCTTCAGCGCCTGCCCGGCGCCCTGCGGACCGACATGGTGGATGTTCTTGCCCATCGCCGCGAAGGCGGGTTGTGCGCGCGCCACCACAGCTTCCTCGCCGCCGATCATGATGGTCAGCGTGCCCTCGTCCGCGCCCTTCTTGCCGCCGCTGATCGGCGCATCCAGGAAATCGGCGCCCGCCTCTTTCAGGGACGTGGCGATCTCCTGCGCCTCGAACGGTGCGATGGTCGAGCAATCGACCAGCAGCCCGCCTTTCCAGCCCTCTGCTGCCAACCCGTCCTCGCCCAGCGCGATCCCGTGCACGGCGGCGGCATCGGGCACGCAGGAGATCACCAGCTTGCAGGCAGCGGCCAGCGCCTTTGGTGTGGCAGCGGTCGAGGCACCCAGGCCCTTGAAGGTTTCAGCCTTCGCTGCGTCGCGTGTCCATACTGTCACGTCGAAGCCTGCCTTCAGCAGGTTGCGGGCCATGCCATTGCCCATCACGCCCAGGCCGATGAAACCGATTTTTTCAGCCATTCTCTAAATCCTCCAGTCAGGAAAATTGACGTCGGCGCGCCGAGCGGCGGCGCATCTCGCAGTGAAAGGTAAACCCCATCAGCGCGATGGCCAGCAGGATCAGGCCGGTGGCGATGGAACTCTCAGCGAAGATCATGACCGATCCTTCGGACTGGGCCAGCGCCACGCAGGGCATCAGGTAGATTTTCGGGGTGCGCAGCCTCGACGAGGCGCCGACCCTGCACTCCTTCCGGGCGATGGTGACGGAGATGTTTCCGGCAAAGCCTGTGCTTGCTACCAACAGGGCAAGGTCCTGGCGGTAAGCACTTTGAGTGCTTTCTTTGCTCCAGACGGGAAGAGCGCGCCCTCCTATCGGCGATAGAAGGGCGTGCCTGGTCAGGCGTAGAAGGCTTGGTCGATATCGGCGGTTGTGAGCTGTGTGATGCCGAGGAAGGTGAGGGTTGCGCCTGCGACCTCGATCACCACGCCGGTCTCCGTCACGGTCTGGCTGGCGATGGCCGCCTGCAGTTCCGCCAGCGTCGCATTCTCCACCGCCAGATGGTCCGTGCCCTGCTGGAAGTCGGTCACGGTGGCGGTGAGGATGGCATCGGCGAAGGCCGCGTCATAGGCCCGCAAAATGAAGACATCCGCGCCGTCGCCGCCGGTCAGCGTGTCGTTGCCGAAGCCGGAATAGAGCACGTCATCGCCGGCCCCGCCGGTGATGGAATCATGGCCCTTGCCGCCGCGCAGCTCGTCATTGCCGGCGCCGCCCATGACCGTGTCGGCATTCATGCCGCCCAGCGCCCAGTTGGCGCCGCCGCCGGTCAGGTCCAGCGTGTCGAAGCCGTCGCCGCCATCCAGGCTGTCATCGCCCAGGCCGCCGAAGACGGAGTCATTGCCCGCCCCGCCGAGCAGCGTGTCGTTGCCGCGAAGCCGTCGCCGCCATCCAGGCTGTCATCGCCCAGGCCGCCGAAGACGGAGTCATTGCCCGCCCCGCCGAGCAGCGTGTCGTTGCCGCCGGCCGAGCCCACCGTATCGTCGCCGGCACCGCCATCGATATAATCGTCATCCTCGCCCAGCATGATGTACTGGCTGTTCTCGTCCGCGACGACATAGTTCTCGCCGGCGCCGCCAGTGATGGTGGCCGACCCCATGATCGAGGCGAACTCGATATTGTCGAGCTGCAGGTTGGTGCCCGAGGGCAGGCTGCGCAGGTCGATGACGAAGGCCTCCGACTGGGTGGACCCCTCCGCTGCACTGGTGCCGGTGATGATGATCGGCGAGGACAGCGAGGAGGCGGTGGTCGTCGGGATGATGGTCCGGACGTCCAGCGTGGTGGTCTGCGCGAGGTTGGTCAGATAGGTCTGCGCCCCACCGACCAGCTGCGTCTCCGAGGTGGACCCGCGTACCTGAATCGAGGTCACCAGGCTGGTCAGCGCGTCGGTCTTGGTCTGTGCCTGCGTCGGTCCTTCGGAACGGATGGTGGTGTTGCCCGGCAGGGTCGCGGTGACGACATTGCCGTTATTGTTGGTGTTCTGCACGATCGCGGCCGAGCCCGGGGTCGAGCCATTGTTGGTGATCGTCTCCGCCTGGTTGCCGGTCCCGCCAGTGCCCGGCGTCGTCGGGGTCGTCGGCGTCACCACAATCGGCGGCGTCGCGGGCGTATCGGGTGCCGGGGTCATGACCGTGATGGTGAATTCCTGACCGTTCAGGGAGGCGTCGTCGTCATCCGCCAGGTCGAAGCTGAAGCCGAAGCTGCCGGAGGTCGTGCCGGCCTTGAAGCTCAGCTTGCCATCGTCGATGTCCTGCTGGGTGAAGTGATCGCCCTCGGCCAGGGTGACGCCGCTCAGCAGCAGGTCGCCGCCTTCGGGGTCGAATTCCAGCGTGTAGGTGAGGTCCGCCCCGTCATCATCCTGGTCGCCCTCGTTCAGCATCGCGGTGGTGATCTTCACCGTCTGGCCGGTCTCGACGCTGGCCCCCTTGTTGGCCGCCAGGGTCGGCGCGTCATTGTCGTCGGTCACGGTGATGGTGACGTCCTGTGCGCTGCTGGTCAGCGTGCCGTCCGAGGCCGTGACCTTGATGTCATAGACATTGTTCTTGCCGTCATCGGACGGGTTCTCGAAGTCCGGCACGGTCTTGAAGGTGATGGCGCCGGTCTTGCCATCAATGTTGAACAGCGCGGCATCCGCCCC